>JAISRS010000236.1 GCA_031273485.1 Prevotellaceae bacterium | reverse complement strand
CCCTAATAAAATAGAAAATTTTCTGAAATATCCGTAATATCCCATTGTATATAAGCAATTTAATACAAAAGTATCAAACTATGTATTTAGGGTGGTAATTATACATGAAAATCTGTGATGAATAATAAATGGAATATACTCGTTGAGTTAATCAGAAAAAAGTCTGCGTAGGGAGAGATATCCGACATTTTGGAATGCACCCGTTGGCGAATATTCTTTGTCTATTTGTAAAAGGCATCTCACACAATCATCTTCGTGTTCTACATAAAATGCAAGAAGAAAGTCTGTTAATCTTTCAACAATGGTACAATATGCTCGTAATCGTGTGCTTATTGCCTGTAAAATTTTTGTATCCCTAATAATTTGAGTAAGCGAATCATTCTTAATGATACTTTGGATATAATTCAAATGTTCTTCTATTGATAAACGTGGACTTTCTGCACAGAGTGAAAGTAAATGATTGTGAAATAATTTGTTTTGTTCATTAATATTTCGTAACCATAAATAGACAAATAATCCAATTTGCCCTCTTTGACTTTTTTCGTTAGCATATTTTACATCAGGTGGAAGTATCATAAATTCAATATCGTCGGCATTATTTGATTTGTGCGGATAGAAGAAACTACTTGATTGCATCAAATCATCAAAAATTCCATCATAATATTTTCCTGTTGTATCTTCATGGTTAACAACTTTTATCTTTTGCTCCTCAACAAAATTCATAAATTCGCTCATTACACTATCGAATTTTTGTTGAAAATCTTTTTCTTTCTTCTTTCTAAAAAAATCAAATAGTCCCATAATTTTTCTATTTTTAATTAGTTAATAATCGGTTCTCCATCTGCATTGAGCAAGTTTGAATATTGTTCCTCTGTATTTTCCACTAAGTATCCCTGCAACCATATAATGCCTCGTACAGAATCATTGGTATCGGGCTTGCGGTCAAAAAAAGTTGTTTTTGCGTACAAATCAATGAAAACATCAGGGTCACGATAAATTTGAATCTTCAATTTATAAAATTGAGTATCGAACGCACTGACAATTTCAACAGCAAATACAGGCGATTGGAATTCTGCATCGTCAGGATATTCGTTTTGTGGTAGAAAAGAAACAAGATTTGAAAGGTCAAACACTACAGGCTCTACTTTTCCATTACTATCATAAGTGGGTTTCCTGCCGATTTTAGCCAACCAATCAACTGCTTGCTGTCCCGCGAAAGAAAAATTTTTGTCTTTTAGGTATTCCACATTATACCCCAACGCTGAAAATGAAAAAGGATAAGTCCTGCCTATTTGATACAATTCCTTGTTTTTGAAATATTTTGTATCAAAAAACGACAAGGTATGCTCGTCTTCTGTTTCTCCAACAATAATACCTTCTATAAGATTGTCCCACTCTCGAATTTCCATGATTTTCAATCTAATTTGATTTTTGTTTTGCACAAAAGGATATGCCGAAACAATATCATTTGTTTGTTTCTTTTGATTGTTAACAATTAAGGCGATTGCCGACAATTCGGCATTAATTGAGATTGAAAAAACAGTATGCTTCTCGGGCTTTTCGTTTTCAAAACAATCAGTCATCACTTCGGCTTTTTCCACCGTGTCGCCTTGCTGTACCACTTTAGGAAGTATTTTTTTTAATGCATCATCAAGATTTCCCAAACATTCCCAATGATTTCCGTGTCCTTGTTCTGCCATGATTACGTATTTTTTTGCAAAATTAGATTATTTTTCTGACATTAAATTCTGTTCTTGTATTCCTTTTATTTTTGTGGACAAATCTATTGTCCAATAGCCGTCCTCAAAAACTTGTTTTAATCCGGCTTTGAA
Organism: Prevotellaceae bacterium; assembly: GCA_031273485.1. Classification (GTDB taxonomy): domain Bacteria; phylum Bacteroidota; class Bacteroidia; order Bacteroidales; family UBA932; genus JAIRLF01. The sequence continues at coordinate 3,460 of JAISRS010000236.1, read as the reverse complement.
AATAGCAAAGTAAGTAGCCGCGCTTTTCTGCAAAATCTGCTGTTTGTGTTTTTCTTCTTGCTCTTTCTTTTTTCCGTGTTCTTGTGGCGACATTATTACACGCATCCAAAAACGAGTTATCACGGTTTTTGCTTCAAACGGCTTTCCGCAATGCTCGCATATCTTCGGTATTTTCAACTTACATACTTCCATAATTTTACCTTTTTAAGTACGAACTAAATCCAACAGGATTTGTTTGTAGCCACTTATTTGTTAAATAGTACCCGATACAAATCCGATACAAAAGTACAATAAAAAAACTACATACAAGCATATATATCCCAAAATATTTATCAACAAAAAAGCGGTAAACTTCTATTTTACCGCTTTTCATAATTTTTAATTCGTAATGGCTTTATTTCACTTCCTCAAAGTCCACATCCGTAACGTCGGGACCTTTTTGATTATTGTTATTGGAGTTGGAATACGCTTCTCCCGATGCGCCCGGATTTCCCGAAGCTCCTCCTCCCTGTTGAGCCTGCGCTTTGTAGATTTCTTCCGAAGCTGCCTGCCATGCGGTATTCAGTTCGTTTTGAGCGTTGTCGATAGCCGTCAGGTCCTGATTTTTGTGAGCCTCTTTCAGTTTGTTTAAAGCCGCTTCTATCGGAGTTTTCTTGTCGGCGGGAATTTTGTCGCCGTATTCCTTCAACTGTTTCTCCGTTTGGAAGATAACGCTGTCGGCGGCATTCAGTTTGTCGATACGTTCTTTTTCCGCCTTATCTTTAGCCTCGTTCATTTTGGCTTCGTCGCGCATACGTCTGATTTCGTCGTCGGTAAGACCCGAAGACGCTTCGATTCTGATACGCTGTTCCTTTCCCGTTCCCTGGTCTTTTGCCGTGACATTCAGTATCCCGTTGGCATCAATATCGAAAGTGACTTCGATTTTGGGCAGTCCTCGCGGCGCCGGAGGTATTCCGTCCAGGTGGAACTTGCCTATTGTTTTATTATCGCGTGCCATTGGGCGTTCTCCCTGTAACACATGTATTTCAACCGACGGTTGATTGTCGGAGGCGGTAGAAAACACTTCGCTTTTTTTGATAGGGATTGTAGTGTTTGATTCTATCAATTTAGTCATCACTCCGCCCATTGTTTCGATACCGAGCGACAGTGGAGTGACGTCAAGCAGCAACACATCCTTAACATCTCCCGACAATACTCCGCCCTGAATAGCGGCGCCGATGGCGACCACTTCGTCGGGGTTTACGTTTTTTGAAGGAGTACGTTTAAAAAACTCTTCGACTTTAGTCTGTATTGCGGGGATTCTGGTAGAACCGCCGACAAGAATTACTTCGTCGATATCGGAAGCCGTATAACCGGCGTCGTTCAGAGCTTTACGACAAGGTTCGATGGTGCGTTGGATTAAAGTGTCCGACATTTGCTCGAATTTTGCACGAGTAAGAGTTTTCACCAAATGTTTTGGAATTCCATCAATTGGCATGATGTACGGCAGATTGATTTCGGTGGAAGCTGAAGACGACAATTCGATTTTTGCTTTTTCCGCAGCTTCTTTCAGACGTTGCAGAGCCATAGCATCTTTGCGTAAATCTACTGAATTTTCCGACTGAAATTCTTGTGCGAGCCAGTCGATAATTATCTGGTCGAAATCGTCGCCGCCCAGATGGGTATCTCCGTTTGTTGATTTCACTTCAAAGACGCCGTCGCCGAGTTCGAGTATTGATATATCGAACGTTCCGCCGCCGAGGTCAAAGACTGCGACTTTCATGTCTTTACCGTGTTTTTTATCCAGACCATAGGCAAGCGCTGCGGCAGTAGGCTCGTTGATAATGCGTTGCACTTTCAGACCGGCTATTTCGCCTGCTTCCTTTGTCGCCTGACGCTGCGAATCGCTGAAATAAGCCGGAACGGTAATCACGGCTTCGGTAACTTCCTGTCCAAGATAATCTTCTGCGGTCTTTTTCATTTTTTGAAGAATCATTGCGGAAATTTCTTGCGGAGTATATTGTCTGTCATCAATTTTAACGCGGGGAGTATTATTATCTCCTCTTGTTACATTATACGGCATACGTTGAATTTCCAGCGAAACCCTGTCGTATGTTTCTCCCATAAAACGTTTTATCGAAAAGATTGTACGTTTCGGGTTGGTTATAGCTTGGCGTTTTGCCGGATCGCCTATCTTTCGTTCTCCGTTTTCGGAAAACGACACAATTGATGGGGTTGTTCGCTTTCCCTCACTGTTTGTAATAACAACAGGCTCATTACCTTCCATAACAGAAACACAAGAGTTTGTTGTTCCTAAATCTATTCCTATTATTTTTCCCATTATTAATTGTATTATGTTATTAATTTATTTTTATTAATTTTTACCGATTTTTATCAATCATTATGCCGTTTTGTAAATTAGACATTTTTTCATGTGAAAATAATTTGTTTTTAGCTTGAATAAATAACTTTTATCGGTATTCGGACGGTCATGTTGAATTGTTATTTATATGATAATCTTAAATTTATTGGAAAATATCAATTATTTGGGGAGCAAATAATTTATTTATGTAGATGTATTTCGACAGTATAATATAACATGACAAAATGGCAGTATGGGAATGATTAATGCCCGACGTCCAGGAGTTCTGAGGCTGTTAAAGTACTTCAACCCCTGACATGGATTTTAACCCTGTTAGAGGGGGCGCCTTCGACAAGTTAGAGGGCAAAATCAGGAAAATCCTTTAACCAAGATTCAAACACAATCTGCGTATCCTTCCAATGGTGGGTAAGGGAACTGTCATTTGCGTACCATTCATAATTCATAATTTCAGACGAATACATCATGTTTTCTCCCCTGTAAAATAAGCGTAATATAAGTTTTATGTTCTTGTAAGATGTTTGTAACCGATTAGTAATACTCTGCCCGTACTTTTGCGGCGTCAAATAAAAATAAACTTTTGATGAAGATACAGGATAAAGTAAAAACGGTATTTATATTATTGTTCTTTTGGCAGATTTGTTCGTCGTTTACTGACAGCGCCAAAGAACTAACGGGAGTTGTTACGGATGCGGAAACTTCCAAACCGCTTACAGGCGTAACGGTGTTGGTGAAAGGCACAAACAAGGGCGCCGCCACAGATGCAAACGGACATTTCAGTATTAAAGGTCTGTCGGTGGAAAAGTGCATATTGGCAGCGACATATCTCTCGTACAAAACAGTAGAAATCGAATGTAATTTAAACGACAATATCACCCATATTAATATTGCGCTGGAGAGCGACGACATCAACCTTTCCGAAGTTGTTGTCAGCGCCCGTGTGCGCAGCAATACGGAGACGTCGATGATAACGACCGTCAAATCGTTGCCGCAGGTTGTGAGCGGCATTTCGGCGGCGCAGATAGCTCAAAGTCCCGACAGAGTCGCATCCGAAGTAGTGCGGCGGATTCCGGGAATAACGGTTCTCGACGACCGGTTTAT
>JAISRS010000199.1 GCA_031273485.1 Prevotellaceae bacterium | reverse complement strand
AGAAAAGAAAAATATTTCTATTTGAATAAAAAGTCTTACTTTTGCAAGCTAAATCTTAAAAAAGACATGAGTAAATTACGTTATACTTCATTGAAACAACTTCTTAGGCAGATTTTGTTTTTATGCTTACCATCCATCCTGATGATTTATATTCTGATCCATGCAGTATCGGAATATATTCCGGTGTTAAATTATAATCAACACATTTTTCAGACCATATACTTTGCTGCGGGAATACTGATTTCGTGTATATTTTATTCGTTCAGATTCAAGTTTTTGCCTTCTTCCATCATACTGTTGTTGTTACTCGAAATCATAAGCGCCGGTCTTGATAATTTTGCTTTGGGAGAGTTTGATTCCTTTTTCCTGTCCATTGATTTTATGCTGTTTAGAACCTTATTCCTTTCGGGTTACGTTTGTGGATGGGGTTTTTCGCGGTCTAAATATTTTCCGGCAATACTTTCAACCGTTTTATTGATTACAGGAGTCATGGTAACAGCGCTGTCGGGCGAAATAACCTTCAAATTTCTGTTGAAGAATTTTGCGCCCGTACCTGTTTTTGCTTTTTACATCATTTTTATGAACGAATTGCTTAGGAATACCGACGAAAAAGAGCTGCGTTCGTGGATTAAACCCGTGCGTGGATTAGTGATATATTCCGTAGCGATGTGTCTGCTTTTATTCCTGACGTTCAAAGTTTTTAATAAAGATATAAAAACATTGGAGGTAAAATGGGAAGAAGGCATTTCGGACGACAGCGGCAAAAGCAGTCTTTACAAAATACTTCCCGACAGCTCCGTGCAAATGAAACAATCCATTCAAATCAACGATAATTTGAATCGGGAACAAAACGGTGAAAATATTGCCTTGTTTGTGGCTTATGTTGATAATTTTTTCCCGGAAACGGAAATCCCCAATCCCTTGTATTTCGTATCGGAATATCTTCCTTTGTTCGACGACTATACGGAAACATTCGAGGCGGATTCGGCGATGCCGAAAAACGATTTGTTCTCTCCCGACCCATCGGCTATTCCACTGTATTTCACGGCAAGCGACGAATCGGTGATTGAGAACGGAATGTCGCAAAAATACAGGAAAATTGTTGAAGCCGAAGTCTATAAAATCAAAATCTCGCCAATGGAATTTACCGCCCCATCTACGGCATTTTATTGTCAGCCTATTGCCGTAAAAAACGATTTAAAGAATAAATATAACTCGGCATACCGGGCAAAAATGTGGGTAAGCGAATTGAACAGCGCCTACTTTGTATATAATAACATAAGTCATGATTTTGACATGCAACTGTTTCAAGAACAGAGATTCGACATTTTGCGCAAAGTCGCCGACTTTAAAAATGTCGATACGGCGTTTGTGAATTATTATACAAAATATCCGCAAAATAAAGTGTATGATACTGTGCGAAAAATATCCGAAACAATTATAAACGAAGCAAAAGCAAAAACTCCGATTGATAAAATTCTGGCAATAAGAGATTATTTTATGCAACAGGACGAGTTTGGCTTACCGCTGTTTAAATATTCGGATGTCGCCACAACCGTGCCTCCGGGTTCGCGTATCCTTAACTTTCTTTTAAACGAACATGTGGGAAACTGCACGTATTATGCCGGAAGCACTCTCCTGATGCTGCGCGCCGCCGGAATCCCCGCGCGTATAGCCACAGGGTACGCCGTTGTGGACAGAAGCAGCAACAATAAAGGCTGGTATTGGATATACAGTAAACAGGCGCACGCCTGGGTTCAGGTGTTTTTCCCTGAATACGGATGGCTCGATTTTGACACCACTTTCGGCGACTCCGAACAGTCGGAAGCTCCGCAAACCGACGGAACGCCGCCGCTCGACCCCCAAAAAGCATGGTTCGCAGCTACGGGTGAAGTTCTGAAGGTTGATACAATAAAGGAAATCGTCCGTTTTAATGTCGGCAAACTTGTGTATTTCGATAAGGAATATCAGTTGGAATCAGCCGCCGATTTGCAGTTAGACATCTCGTTAGCCGCTTTATACAAAGATTCTGCTAAAATAAAAATCGAAGATATAGTCAAAGGCGATAAAGGTCTGGCGCTATCATTTACACAACCCGAAAACCTTGTACAACAGGAAAATTCTACTATTGAACATATTCTGCGAAATCTTCCCCAGCCGGTACCCATAGACGAATTTCGACTGGAAAATAAGCATAAAGAAAAACAAAAAACAGTGGAACAAATCATAAATCGCTTGCAGAGTAAACACAGCATAGTTTTCATTGTTGTGATGTGTGCCGTCGTTCTGATTATTTTACTGATCGTTACACTTTCCATACCATATATTATTTTCCTGATATATTCCCGACGCGCAAAAAGCATATCCGACCCCGGCGCAGAAGCCTATTATTCCTACAGAGCGGCAACATTCCTGCTGTACCAGATGGGCTATTTCAGAAAGGACCTGACGCCGCTCCAATATGCCGGGCAACTTGTGGATCCGGAATTAGGTACGTCCTTCGAAGCCTTTACCGCAACATATCTTAAAGTGAAATATGCACGTCAAACGCTGACAAACGAAGACAGTCAAAGAATTTTAACGTTTTATCTGCCGTTTGAACAAGCCGTTATGTCGAAAATAAGTTTCAGAAAACGTTTTCTGCATTTTCTGAATATTTATAATACTTTGGAATTTTTTACAAAACCCAAATAAATGTAAGGGAACTTTTGTCATGGTTTAGAAGTGCATTTTAAAATGTTGTTTTGTAAAGAAAATTTTTAACACAAAAGGCACAAAGGCAAACACTTTGCGTTCTTTGTGAAAACCTTTGTGAACTTTGTATTAAAAAAACAACACTTTGAAACATAAGTTCGACATAGTCAAATGCCCCATACAAAAGGAAAGGATATTGAATATTCTGCCAAAAATTATATCAATTGCGAAGAATATACTAACGAAGGATTTTAAACCTTGTTAGGGGGTCGCCTTTTCGTTCGGCGTAGCGAGACGCTACGCCGAACGGGGGCATAGCGATAGCCCGAAGGGCTTAATTTTCATAACCGCAGGTCATCGACCTGCGGAAACGCCCTCTCACACCACTGCCTGAAAGGCAGGACTGACATAGTCAAAGACAGGACTGACGCGTAAATTGAAATAATAATAATTAGTCCTGCCTTTCAGGCAGAAATATATTGCTGTATATTCCGCAGGTCGATGACCTGCGGTTATGAAAATCAAGCCCTTCGGGCTGCTTGGCGCCGTAGAGAGGTTAATCCAAGGACATCAAACCCTATACAGGGATTTTTAACCCTGTTAGGGGGTCGCCTCTACGACGTGGAAAGTAAAAATCAGAAAGTAAAAATTCATTCAATCCTTCAATCAACATCTAACCAAACACAAAAAACACACTATATATATTATACACATTCAAAAAAAATCTTCACAAAAATTTCAATCCTTATATCTCTCATAACATTCTCATAATCCTGCCAATTCAAAAAATCTTCCAATCCTGATTCAGACAAAAAAAAGATATAAACAATTTTTTTTGAACATTTATTTGCTTGTTTATAGAAAAATATTATTACTTTTGCGCCATTGTTTTTTCGTTTAAAAATTATTGTTAAAAAAACACTGAAAAAAAGAAAAAAAACACAGTAAAAAAAGAATAAAAATGAACTTGTTTTTCTCATATATATGTCCGATAATAAATAAAGTAGATACCTACGGCTCAGGTTGCTATTTTGGCATAGTTGTTGAGAGAGAGAGAGAGAGAGAGAGAGAGAGAGAGAGAGCATCTTCTCGCGCGTACAGTACTAATAATATATCCTGTACGCAAGAAAAGCGTAACGAATTTTCTACATATATATATAATAA
>JAISRS010000112.1 GCA_031273485.1 Prevotellaceae bacterium | reverse complement strand
CATTTTGCTACTTTCGACATTGCAGGATTCACCTACTACGACGGGATAGATGTATTCTACGACCTGAAAATAGGAACGGAACTGAACTTAAAAGCCGAACCTACAAACCCGTTCGACCCCTATGCCGTAATTATTTACTACAAAACAACCAAACTCGGATATATCCCCAGAGGAGAAAACAAAGCAATCAGCCGGTTCCTGAACTTGGGATACACGGAGCTGTTTGAAGTAAAAATCAACCGGATAGCGCCGGATGAACATACCGAACAGCAGGTGGGAGTGATAGTGAGAATACGGGAAAGGAAGGCGGAAACGAATGATTTGATGGATAAATGTGATGCATCTGAAGAAAAATGATAATAGAAAGAATGTAAATGTAGAAAAATAAAATCTGTGGGTTAGTTATTTATGTTAAATTATTCACCAATCTGACTCAGTTTCGTAGTAGGATTAATTTTTTATTCCTAATTTTGCACAAAATTAGAAAACACAGATTTACTGAATTTAGTTAAGTAGGTTTTTCATCGAAAATTAAAGCATTAGAATAAACATGAACAATAGTGATACGAATTCAAACAGAATATCAGAGAAAAAAGAAATAGATATTTCCATTCTTTGGGGAAAACCAATGCTTAACAGCACGGTTATACTGGAAATTCAACCTCTTGCGCCGTTATCCATGGTAAGCGAATTACCCGGATCATACTATAAAACGTTAAAGATGCCCGATAAGAAAATGCTTTGCGGACTTTTTGAAAACATTCTGGGATGGCATATTGCTTTAATGGACAGGAAACAAATTTTTGAAGAACTGAAAAAGGTACGAAAAAAACAAACAGCAAAGACGTTTGTTGACTCAACCAAAGGTTCAACATACTTTCCCTTGTTGATGGAGTATTTTGAAATTCAGGAATGTGTTCCGAAATTCAAAAGAGTTATCTTTTATGATGATTTGTGGAAGAAGGCATTTCGACGTTCGGATGCAGTTGTTCATCCGAAAGGGACAGCTAATCTGAGTTTTGAATTAATATCGCAAAAAAGAGAACTGCCAAGAAACGAAAAGAATCCAAAACAGATAGATGATAAGGAACTGGAGAAATTTTTCAAAAATAATACGGATAAATTTCCGCAATATTACACATCGCCGACAAAGAGAGAATATCTCTACATGGAGGGTAGCTATTCGGTACGAATAACAATTGATATGGATTTGTACAAGATGCTCCAGTCAAGACTTGCAGATGAAAACATAGGATATCTGGGGAATAGTGAAGGATGGGTGGATCTAAATTTTAAACTGTTATGAGTACAGTACATCCATATATAAGATATGCGCAAGCCCTGATCATGGTTGAAAATGAACTTCCAAATTGCGAAAGTATTAATGCCGTTCATGTGATTTCCGAGATACAAAAAGGTCTTGAAGCATTTAGAATGAAGCCCTCCGAACATTTTGAAGGTAAAAAAGAAGTAAAGTATGATTTCTGTAAAATAGAGAAAGGGAATCCGGCTCGGGGGATATATCTATCGCCCAATGTTGTATCAACAGATAAACAGGCGGGAAATCTTTGGAAAGTTGCAGAGGAGTTAATAAACGCTTTAAGGACGCAACTGTTTGAGAAACCGGAAGATTTAAATATGTCCGTCGCCCCTACAGCCGGAGAATACTTGAGTTTTTCGCTTAAAGGAGGAATTAGCAGAGGAAAACCCAGGGTTTCGCTGAAAGAGCAAGGATTAAGCGCAGTAACAACACTCACCGTAAATAAACCATCCCTTCAATATCGTGTTGATAAAAAAGGCAAACCCGAACTTTTCAATATATGCATTATTCCGGACTTGTCCATTGATAAATTGATGGACTATATCTCGCTTTTTAAGAGAATGTTAAAATCAAAAACAGCATCCAACTTGAAAGTCGGAAATATTTTGGCGAAGTCGGGTAAAGGGACAAATGCAACAATCTCTTATGAACCCAAACGACCGCTTATCTTTAAGGGAAATTTTCCGAATCCTCCACGAAGCAGCGCATTAGGGAGCATCGCTGTTCTGGGGGCAATAGGTGAATTTGCAAAAGAAACGGAATATTCGGAGCAAGCCAAAAGAGTTTTAGAGAGTTTGAAAGGGTCGGAAATATATATGATCAGGTATGGAGGAGCAAGCACGTTTACCTACAATCATTACGTAATTGATCTGGCAAAAGCAGGCAAACTGAAATCAATAATAGACAGTTTATACTATTCACAACTTTATAATCAGGATAGAAGAACAAGTACAAATACCGAATACCAGAAATTTGACCTGTTTGCAAGCCGTTTTTTACATTTATTCAACCATGCGGCATTCAAAGATTTTTTGGCATTTCGTGCAGAATATCCCAGTCAAGTAACAATATTATTTAATACTTATTTTATAAAAATGGAAAACATTGATCCTAAAATTGTAGCATCAGCCAGAGCATTAGGAAAATGGCTGAATAAAGTAGCTTATTTCACGGCTAAATCCGAAATAAGAGAAGGCACTCCAAATTATTGGGAAGGACTTCGAACAATAAAATCGAAAGTCCTTGTAGAATTGGAAAGTTCGACTTTTTCATCCAAGTCGGGAGATGCTCTTATCGCACAGGCAGTAACCAGAGCGGGAAGATTATCGGGCATGGATGCACCGGAAGCAGCCTCTCTCTTTATGGAGAAAACGGCAAGTGGCGAATTGCCTCTCGAAAAAGCCAAAAATCTGTTGATAGCATTCTCCCGATTGATCAATGGAACAGAGAAGGCGGAGGTTAAACAGAATGATGATTTAGACGATGATGTCGATAATGAAAATTTAGAAGAAATATAAACAATTAATATTTTACAGAGATGAAAATCAAAGGAATTTTAGTAACAGCGCTCGCCCCGTTTGAAAATCACATAGCGAACGGCGGTGAAAAACTTTTAGGTAATGCATCTTCAATCAAGAGAAGACCTGATGGACGAGTATATGTGTCCGGACAAATGCAAAGACATGTTCTGTTTTCGGCAATAGACAGATTAAATCTGTCCGATTCCAACAAAGGAGAAACTTTTGTGTCAAACGGAGATGGTATCAGTAATCTGATTGAAAAAGATTTGCGTGCCGATATGGGAGGCTTTATGCATCCGTCAAAAGGCGATTATTCGGGCAGGAGAACTGCGCCGCTTTCCGTAACTCCTGCGGTAGCAGCGCTTGAAAGTGAAGTTGGTCGTGATTTGTTGGTACGCATTCGTTTCGATGAATCGGAAGATGCCAAAGATCAGGCATTGGCAACAAAAGAATTTAGTCAAAAGGATTTGATGCACATGAATTTCTTTTTAGACGTCAGCGCATTAAGTATATCTAAAGCGTTCAAATACGAAAAGGGTTTTAACATTGCGACCAAATACTTTAAACATGCGGATGATACGGAACGCAAACGGCGGGCAAGACTTTACCTCGAAGCCACCAAATCAATGAATGACTATGCCAATCAGGCAAGGAATGCAGTAAGCGGCGAACCTCAAAACGTCCTGATAGTTTTTGATACCGTACTTAGCCGTAAAGCGAGCAGATATTTTGTTGCCGATGAGCAGGAAAAAAAGAATATTCTGGCGGAATTGGAAGAACGGCAAGCGAAATATTTTATTGGCGATGACAGAACGGAAAACAGCGTTTTTAAAGCATATAAAGATGCTCTGACCTGTCTGGACAGTAATGACCTTTTTGATCCGGCAGGACAGGATGCCGAAATACTCTCATTCGAAGCAGCATTCGGTCGTGAATAAATACAGGCATCCAATATTGGCAAAACCCTCCGGCATTACACTATGCGAACACACGCAGAATGTAATGTCGGAAGGTACAATGTTGGCTGAGCAAAATTCATTTACCTGTAAAAAATATAAAGAAACCGCAGGAAAAGATTTGGCTCGCAGGTTAGAAATAATATGCCAATATCACGACAAAGGGAAAGAAAAGTCTGAAAAATGGCAGGCAGCCTGTCAAAAAGATTACGAAGCGTTTTTGCTGTGGAAATTAAAAAATGGAGAAGGAAGTTTCAAAGACTATTCAAAAAAGGAAGAAAAAGAAGCAGGTAAAAATATTCGTAATGCAGGTGTACGACATGAATTTTATTCACTTAAAATTAATACAACCATGCCGTTGCCATTGCAGGCGGCAATTGCGGCTCATCATGGAAAATTAGGATTTGCTTATGAAGAGCGATGGGAAAAGGAAGGAATGATTGACTTCTGGAAAAAGTTCAGGATAGAAAGTTGTCGCGTTATAGAGCAATGTTCATTGGAAGAGAGGGCAAAAATCCATTATGAATTTGCAGGACCAAGAGGATTGCTGCAATTAGCCGACCATCGGGCAAGTGCAAAAGAAGACGGCGACTTTGTCCCCGAACTTACATCGTTTGAATACACTTTCCCTCATCCGACAAAAAGAGGAGTCCAGCAATTGATTCAAGAATACCGGCAAGAGGATTTACTCCTCATTCGCGCTCCTACCGGAGCAGGCAAAACGGACGCTTCCCTGTTGTGGGCATCTCTGCAAATCGAGAACAAAAGAGCCGAACGATTAGTTATAGCAATGCCAACCCGATTCACATCTAATGCCTTAGCGATTAATATTGCGGAAAGTCTGTCGGATACGGGTCTTTATCATTCAAGTGCATGGTTTGTGAAATTTCAGGAACAAATTGAGAACCGTTTGATTGAAAAACGGGAAGCAGACAAAATACATGAATTTGCACGGTTACTGCAAACTCCTATAACCGTTTGCACGATTGATCATTTGCTAATGGCTTTGACTTTAACCAGAGAAGACCATCATTTAATTACGTTCAATTTGGCTAATGCCTGTCTGGTTATTGACGAAGCCGACTTCTACGATGACTTTACTCAGGCAAATATTCTTGTCCTGTTGGAAATCTTGAGGTATTGGAAAGTTCCGATTTTAATCATGAGCGCCTCTTTGCCGGAATCCGTACTGCCTTCTTATAATAATATCGGTTATAAAATTGATAAAATAGTTGAAGACACATCAGACAATCAAAGAAATCGTTTTGAGATTAAGGATATTATAGAGTATTCCGAACTGTCCGAAATTGAAAATTTACTTGAGATGTGCATAGAGAAAGGGACTGCCATCATATATGCAAATACGGTGGATAAAGCGATCTTATTTTACGATTGGTTCACTGAAAAAGGTGTAAAGCCAATTTTATATCACAGCCGTTTTACGGAGCCTCACAAAAAAGATAAAGAGCAGGAATTAATTGATGCACTGGGAAAAGACGCATGGAAAAATAACTGCGCAAAAGGAATAGCCATTTTGACTCAAATAGGTGAAATGAGTATTAACATCAGCGCCGATATAATGATTTCCGAACTTTGTCCCATTGACCGGCTCACACAGCGAGCCGGCAGATTATGCCGTTTTGACAGGTTAAAAATCGGTCAACTGTATGTGCTGAAACCTCTGAAAGACGGGATATTTTATCCGGCGCCTTATGGAGAGTACGACAGAAAGAATAAATGCTGGATTCCATGTGATGCGTTGAATAAAACAGCGGAAATAATCGAAAAAACATTCTATAATGCAGATAAATTGGTGAATCTTATAAATCAAGTCTATGAACAGAACAATACGTTTTCACCTAAAGCAATCAATAATGCCAGGGATTTAAAAGAATATTTTTCATTGAATTGGTTAATTAATTCAAAACAGATGCCAAATTCAGATGATACGGAGATAAATTTCTGGAAAAGCAGGAATATTGATGCCCAAAGTACCGTATTTGTGCAAAAACCACCGACTTTTTTCTTTCACAATTATCTTGAATATCAGAGCTGGAAAATAGAATATTCGATAGAACTGCCTGTATATTTGATTGAAAAAGGCAGGCGACAGTACATGGTGGATTTGATGAAAATTCGGTACGGTGATGAAATAGAACAAATATATGTTGTCAGGGATGGTTTTTACCAATATGAAAAGGGTGTATCTTTTGCCGAAGGAGGCAACCAGTTATGAATTTAGTCTTAAAATAAACAAATTTATTATAAACAATATGCAAAAATACGTTGATCAGTTAATTGAAATGTTACGCGAGGCGCATCACAACCGTCCTGCGCCGCGTTATCTGGAACTTCCCGAAGAGATGAAAGGTCTTGAAGATGTGATTGATTTAGAGATGTCAATGGAAGAAGACGAGCAAACCATGGAGAGTTTGTTTGGTGTACCCAAAAACTATTTTCCGCCCGAAAACAGGCTTTCGGACGGACAGATACAGCAGTTGATTACCGAAATTCTTGATTTGTGGCACGTTTTCCATTATGAAGCCGATATACGCAAAGGAGAATTTACTCACCGGGAAATTTACACGAAACTCGTTGATCATTTGGGTGAAGGACATCCCGTGGGTGTATTCCAAATTGTCGTTTCGTAAAGAAATTATTTTAACTTAAAGTGCGCAAAAGAAATTCTTTACACACTTTGAGTTAAAATAACAACAATAAAAAAACGATTGCTTGAAAA
>JAISRS010000104.1 GCA_031273485.1 Prevotellaceae bacterium | reverse complement strand
TAACGGAAAAGAAATATCCGTTTTATAACGATACTGCCGGAATGATTGGTTTTGTGGTTTCAAAAATGGATATTCACCAAAATGTGGTTTGTATTAATCAACTGTTGAGGAATGTTTTTGCAGGAATAAATACGATGAAGGAATTAACGCCAAAACAACTTGCATCTGATTTTGAATATTCGTATTATTCTCAACATAAAATGGACGATACTACAAAAATATTGTATCACTTAATGTTTGATTTTGCGGAGAATATTGTTCAAAGTGAATAATTATGTCCAACAACAAATCGCATTGTTGTTCGGTACTACTCGTGAAAATGCAGTACAGTACATTCACAATATTTACCAAGAATCCGAATTTCTTACAATCAAAGAAAAATACCCCCCAATCCCCCCAAAATCCTCCCCTTGCACCCGATTAAGCTCATACACCCTCATTTTTTATGTCAGGAAAAGATTCGGGATTTCGTCCCGTCCCTCACGGTTCGCACGAGGGGAACCGTAAATGGTATTTACTTGTAACACTGTCGGCTATGACGGCATTTGCGCCGTATTCCTGGCTCCGAGCGCCGTTCGCCTTGCTCCGAGTGAAGAAATCCTCGCTCTGAGCGAGGAAATCCTTGCTCGGAGTGAAGAAATCCTTGCTCGGAGTGAAGAAATCCTCACTCGGAGCAAGAAAATCCTCGCTCTGAGTGAGGACATCCTCGCTCCGAGCGAAGAAATCCTGGCTCCGAGCGAGGCGCACGGCGCTTGGAGCCAGGAATGTCATTCATCACACAACCCATTCTGTGAAAAAAGCGTAAATTACAGACCTTTGCAGCCGATAAACGGTCGTTGATTAAAGCCGTTGACAGGTTCGTAAATCATTTTAGTCATCGAAATGCAGGTTCGACGCTCAATCACGTTCATTTTCAGTTCTCAAAACTCACTGTTCACTATACATTATTCGGCTAAATCTTTTTTTGAGGCGCTATGGATGGGGTTCCCTCTTGTTTGTTGCTAACAATATTAACCCTACCAATGACGGCTACCCCTTGAGGGACAACCTTTCATAACACCTCAAAATAAGATTTAGCCCTTAAAAAGGTATATTTGCACTCCCGAAATATTTTTTTCAAACTGAGAAGCGTGAACTGTAGTTCGGATTGTAGATTTGTACAATTTCGGCATATTTTAAATCCGTAAAGATTTGTCAAACTATGTGAAACTCTAAGATTAAAGCCTCTTTATTACCTTAATAAGTTTATTTTACGAAAACAAAGTTTCAATATCTTCGGCATATCGTTTTTCGAGAATTTTCCGTTTGATTTTCAATGTAGGCGACAATATTCCGTTGGCAACGCTCCATTCGTCGGCAATTAAGCGATAGCGTTTTATTTGCTCATAATCCCCGAAAAACCGGTTATAACGGCTTATTTCTTCCCTGATTTTTTTATTAACCTCTTCATTTGTGATGATTTCCGCATTGGTGGTATATGTAATGCCGTTGTTTTCGCACCATGTTTTAAGATACGCAAAATCGGGAACAATCAGCGCTGCGGCGAATTTACGGTTTTCGCCCAGTACAACGATGTTTTCGATAAAGGGCGATTCGCTGAATTTTGATTCTATCAATTGAGGATTAACGTATTTCCCGAATGAGGTTTTGAACATGCTTTTCAATCTGCCTGTAATAACCAGCAGACCTTCGGGGGTCATTTCTCCCGTGTCGCCGGTATGGAACCATCCTTCGGAATCAATCACTTCGGCTGTTAATTCGGGGGCTTTATAGTAGCCCATCATGACGTTATGTCCACGACACAGGATTTCGTGCTGCGAGCTTATTTTCACTTCCACTCCCGGCAACGCCGTTCCCACTGTTCCGAACCTGCGTTGATTTTTCCCTCTTCGGCTTACGGCAATCACAGGCGAGGTTTCGCTTAATCCGTAACCTTCGAATACAGGCATTCCGATAGCGGAGAAAAACGACGCCATCTGCGGCTGTATAGCAGAACCGCCGGAAACTATAATATCAAAATTTCCGCCAATGGCAGATCTCCATTGTGAATAAATCAATTTATCGGCAATTCGACTTTGCAGATTGTACCATAAACTGTTGTTTTCCAATTGATATTTGGTTGCCAGACGGAATGCCCAGTAATAAATCATTCTTTTTGCCGGTCCGAGTTTTTTGCCGGAGATATACAATTTATCGTATATTTTTTCCAGCAATCGTGGCACGCAGGTCATCATTGTAGGATTTATTTCTTTGATGCTTTGCGATATAGTTGCAAGATTTTCGACATAATATATCGAAATTCCCAAATAATGATACAAATATACCAACATGCGTTCGTAGGCATGACAAACAGGCAAAAAGCTCAAAGCCTTATTGTTCCACTTGGCGGGGATTTCGGCTACATTCTTAAAGTTATTGACTATGTTGCTGTGCGAAAGCATCACTCCTTTAGGTACTCCGGTGGTTCCGGAGGTATAGATTATGGTTGCAAGGTCAGTTTCTTTAATTGCTTTTTTGATTTCCGACAGTTTTTCCGGTTGAGGATACTGTTTTCCCAATTGGATGAGCTGTTCAAAATGTTTATAACGGGTTTCCTGTTCCGAAAACGTAATAACTTCTTGCAGTTGCTTCATTTGAGGCAAAATGGGTTCCAATTTCTTACGGAGTTCTTTGCCGTCGATAAAAATCATTTTCATTTCGGCATGATTCAAAATATGCTGATAATCATCCTGACTTATAGTGGGATATATGGGTACGGAAACAGCTCCGATTTGCATGGTTGCAAAATCAATTATATTCCATTCGGGGCGATTTCCACTAACAATACCTACCTTGTCACCCGACCTTATGCCAAGATTCATCATGCTATAACTAAGAGCATTGGTCAATTCCACATATTCCTTTATACCAAGTTTCTGCCAACTATTATTTCTTTTAGAAGCCAAAGCTACTTCCCGATCCGGATAATTATCAAGATAATTATCAAGTAAATCAAATATTCTGGTCACTTCCATGTCTATACGTTTTAATTAAACATCGGCAAAATTA
>JAISRS010000046.1 GCA_031273485.1 Prevotellaceae bacterium | reverse complement strand
TGACAGCTTTTGCCATGATGTCTGCCGGATGGGACGGCTCCGAAGGTGATGTTCCCGGATTTCCGAAAAACGGACTGTGGGTAGTGAAACACGAGGGATTTAATAAGATGCCCTGATTTGTCCTGTTCTTCATCATTAATCAAATTCCTCGACAGATTTTGCAATCTGTCGGGGAATCATACTGCTTGGACCATTCCCGCGAAGGGGCGCGTATCGGGGTAAAGAGAATGTTCTACACCGGAACGGATTCTTTGGTGATATGCTTAAACAGTCCTAAATCCTTAGCATCGAAATTCATTATGTACGAATAGCGCAAATTGTTTTCCGAAGCCGCATATTTCAGAAACACATCTGCCGAAAGAGCATAATCATCATTTCGTTGAGCGTCTATCAGCAACAGATAGCTCATTATGATATGTCCCGCCATTTCGACCAGACGGCGGGCGTGGAAATCCACATATTCAACATCCGCCACGGAAGTTACCTTAGTAACGGCTTCTTCGTAAGCGTTAGTCATTTCCACGAGTTGTTTTTGCATGTATTCGTGTTCGGGTTTAAACGGCGAGGATTCGTATTCACGGATTTTCGACAGCGCCAAGCCTGTGGTGATTCCACGTATTGCAGCCACAACCTGAAGTTGCGACGTACCCTCGTAGATTGTTGTAATTCTTGCATCCCGATAGATGCGTTCTATGGGATAATCCTTCATAAATCCCGAACCTCCGTGTATTTGCAAACTGTCGTAAGCCAATTGATTTGAATATTCGCTCGAAAACAGTTTCACGAGCGGAGTAAAGAAATCGGCGGCTTTTTGGGCGTTTTTTTGTTCCGTGCGTTCTTCGGCGGTCAGTTTTCTGTCTTCTGCAATAAATCCGTATGCTTTATATAAATCCACATAGCGGGATGTTTCGTAAAGCAGCGAGCGCGAGCCGTGCAATTTAGCTTTCATCACGGTAAGAAGTTCGTACACCGCCGGAAAATTGATTATGATTTTGCCGAACTGGGCGCGTTCGTTTGCATATTTCTGAGCTTCACGACAGGCGGCTTCGCAGATTCCCACCGATTGCGCCCCAACTCCAAGCCGGGCGCCGTTCATCAACGACATAACATATTTTATCAATCCTAATTTCCGTTCGCCCACAAGTTTGGCGGGAGCGTTGGTAAACACTAATTCGCAGGTTGGAGAACCTTTGATTCCCAATTTATTTTCGATGCGGCGAACTTTCACACATTCACACCTCTTGTCATAAACAAAATACGACAATCCGCGTGCATCCTTGGTTCCTTCTTCCGAACGTGCCAACACCAATTTTATATCGGCATCGCCGTTAGTTATAAAGCGTTTCACTCCGTTGAGCAGCCAAACGCCGCGTTCTTCGTTCCATGTTGCTTTCAACATCACGGATTGCAGGTCGCTGCCGGCGTCGGGTTCCGTTAAATCCATCGAACAGGTTTCTCCTTTAACCACGCGGGGAAGGTATTCGTCCTTTATGTCTTTCGATGCAAATTCGTGAATAGTTTCGGCGCAATCCTGAAGTCCCCAAATATTTCCGAATCCGGCGTCGGCGCGCGACACCAATTCGGCTGCCATCACATACGGAACCATCGAAAAGTTCAATCCTCCGTATTCGCGGGGCAGGGACATGCCGTATAATCCGGCTTTTATCAACGCCTCGTGATTTTCCTGAGTTCCCCTGGCGTATTTAACATGCCCGTTAATAACTTCGGGTCCTTCGTGGTCGACGCTTTCGGCATTGGGGGCGATGATATTGCCGCAAATATCTCCGATTATTTCCAGAACCTTATCGTAGCTGTCAAGAGCGTCTTCGTGGTTCACGGGGGCATAATCGTATTTATCCTTATCAATAAAACCCTTTTCTTTAAGTTCCACAATCTTTTTCATCAATGGATGTTCCAGATGAAATTTCAAATCTTTGTTATCCGAATAAAAATTTGCCATTATTATTATTTTTTATAATTATCTAAAACCTTGTTACCCGGTTTCAGGTAACCTGCTGTTATTTACTATTCTTTTTGTAATATTTAATCATTTTCGGTATCACCGTATTCAAATCGCCTGTGATGGAATAGTCGGCTATTTGATTGATAGGAGCGTTAGGGTCGTTATTGATAGAAATAATCATTGCCGACTCCTGCATTCCCGCCGTGTGCTGCACCTGTCCCGATATTCCGCAGGCGATGTACAGTTTAGGTCGCACGGTCACCCCTGTTTGCCCTACCTGACGGGCATGTTCGGCGAATCCTGCGTCCACGGCGGCACGCGAAGCTCCTACTTCGCCTCCGAGCGTTGCGGCAAGCTCGAACAGCAGACCGAAATTGTCTTTGG
Source organism: Prevotellaceae bacterium (assembly GCA_031273485.1). GTDB lineage: Bacteria > Bacteroidota > Bacteroidia > Bacteroidales > UBA932 > JAIRLF01. The sequence continues at coordinate 4,135 of JAISRS010000046.1, read as the reverse complement.
AACCGACGCCATAACCGCCCGAAACAATAATCGAAGCGCCTTTAATGTCTATTTTACGTTCCTCCAGATGCCGGTCAATGATGGAAATAACAAAATCTTCATCTTTAACGTATTTATTTACATCCACCATTTTCAGTTTGCCGACGGCGGCTGTGGCGAGTTTTTCTTTGCGCATCACGCCTTCGCGCACGGTTGCCATCTGAGGGCGGTTGTCGGGATTAACAATTGTTGCTATGATGTTTCCTCCGAAAGCGGGACGTATCTGCAACAACAAATCTTTATACTCCTGACGACTTTTCGGATCGACATGGTCGCCTATTTCGAGGCTTGTACAGTCGGCGGTCAGACCGCTTTTTAGAGCCGAAGAAACCCGCGGGGCGAGGTCTCGTCCCAGAGATGAAGCTCCGAAAAGCGCTATCTGAGGTTTTTCTTCTTCAAAAATTCCTGTGACAACCGATGCGTGCGGCAATGTGCTGTAAGGGTCTAAACGCTCGTCGTCGGCAAGATGTACAACATCCGCTCCGTAGGCATACAGGTCGTTTTCCACGCCCTGCAGGGGATGTCCAACCACCAATGCCTCAAGTTTACAATTTAATTTATTTGCCAGTTCGCGCCCCTTGGTGAGAAGTTCGAGGCTGACGTCGGCAATTTTACCTTTTTCTGTTTCGCAATAAACAAAAATATTATCCATATTTAATTTTTAATTTTTTTAGTTGATATGCGGGATATTTAATCCTTCCTTTTTAATCATTTGACAAATATCCCGCATTAAATAATTGTTTTTTTTTGATTGCATGACGCTTGTTCGTGATTCCGATTTATCGCAGACAAACGTTTCATGCCGGTTATTAATCTTCGCATTAACCTATTGTGTGATTCGCAATAAGTTCTTTCATCAGCGATTCGATTTCGGGATCGGCTTCGCTCAATTTTTTTGATTCCTTAGCTTGAAAAACCACGTTTTCAATTTTTTTAACCTTTGTCGGCGAGCCTTTCAATCCGAACTGTTCTTCATCTCCGTCGATGTCATTTGCGCCCCATTCGGTGATATTCAAATAATCTTTCGATTGACAAAACTCCGTATAGTCGTTGTTTTGGCTATTGATTTCGCTGAGAGTTTTTGCATGTTTATACTTCATCAGCTGTTTGGCGTTTCTTGGTCGGCAGGTCGGCGCCGAAGCGTTTACAGTGATCACCAGCGGGAGTTTGCCTTTAACGGTTTCCACTCCGTGTTCCAGCCGTCGCCTTACGGTGATTTCGTTATTTTCGTACGAAAGTACTTCTTCGGCGTAGGTTATTTGCGGCAGTCCGAGTTTTTCGGCGACCTGTGGTCCCACTTGAGCGGTATCGCCGTCAATTGCTTGACGTCCGGCTATTATCAAATCCGGATTCAGTTTGTTGATAGCGCATGAAATGGCATAAGAAGTTGCGAGCGTGTCGGCTCCTGCAAATTTGCGGTCGGTTAATAAAACACCTCCGTCGGCGCCTCTGAACAATCCTTCCCGAACGATGTCGGCAGCCCGCGAGGGTCCCATTGTCAGCAGGTTGATTGTTGTACCCGGATTATTATCTTTCAATCTCAGGGCAAGTTCGAGAGCGTGTAAGTCTTCGGGATTAAAAATTGCCGGCAGCGCCGCGCGATTCACCGTTCCCTGTTCCGTCATGGCATCTTTGCCCACATTTCGCGTATCGGGAACCTGTTTCGCTAAAACAACTATTTTTAATGATCTTGTCATAATTTATTATTTTTTTGATTTAATTTCCTTTGTTTTTTCTATGCCTGCACATTAAAATTTCCGAAATTCACAGGCATCACCGAACCGTTAAAGTTATTGCCGGTTTTTATTGTTCCGTTACTTGCTTCATACCTTGAGATGCTGTCCTGCAAGTCATGTTGCAATCTTTTTGCATTTTCGGGAGTAAGGATAATCCGGCTTTTGACCTTTGCCTTCGGCATACACGGCGCTACGTGCACAAAATCCAGCACAAATTCCGAACTCGAATGAGTGATTATTGCCAGATTAGCGTATGTTCCCTGGGCAACATCTTCGGTCAATTCGATGTTTATTCTATTCTGATTTTCCATCATATATACATTTTTTTTTTAATATTTAACATAAATAAAAGTGCGGTAAAAGTACAAAAAAATCAAGAACTGAAAATTTTTTGTCGCCTCCGCAGTCGATTTTTTGCTATAAAATAGCCTGTTTACAATGATTTTCTCCGAAAACAAACTTTTTTTATGATTCATCTACCGTCTATACATCAATGTATTATTGAGCCGAATCTTTATGAATATTTTATATTAGCAATATTTCGGCATGTAAAAAGATTTAATATAACTTTGCGCGAATTTTTCGGGCTTTTCGGCGGACAGTTTGCCTGAAATTGTACATTTTTGATGAATTACGAATTATCAATTACGAATTACGAATTTGTGGAAAAAGAAAAAATTCGTGTAATTCGCAAAAATCCGCAGGATTTAATTTCGTGTAATTCGCAAAAATCCGCAGGATTTTAATTCGTGTAATTCGCAAAAATCCGCAGGATTTAATTCGTGTAATTCGTAAAAATCCGCAGGATTTATTCGTGTAATTCGCAAAAATCCGCAGGATTTTAATTCGTGTAATTCGCAAAAATCCGCAGGATTTAATTTCGTGTAATTCGTGTAATTCGTGGATAAAAAATTCGCGGAGATTCACGGAGATTCGGTGATTAAAATGATTTAATATTATATAAATGAGATTTGAGAAAATAAAAAACGACAATGAAACAAAAGCCCGTGCGGGCAGAATAATAACGGAACACGGAGCTATAGATACTCCGGTGTTTATGCCTGTAGGTACTGCCGGCACGGTTAAGGGGGTTTTTCACCACGAGTTGGAAAACGACATAAAAGCGCAGATTATTTTAGGTAACACCTATCATTTGTATCTTCGTCCCGGTTTGGAGATTATACGGGCTGCCGGCGGACTTCATAAATTTGTGTCATGGGATAATCCCATACTCACCGACAGCGGCGGATTTCAGGTATTCTCTTTAGCTGCAAACAGAAAAATCACTCCCGAAGGCTGCACTTTCAGGTCGCATATCGACGGTTCAAAGCATTTCTTTTCTCCCGAAAACACAGTTGATATTCAACGCGCGATAGGCGCCGATATTATCATGGCGTTCGACGAATGTCCTCCGGGAACATCCGACCGCAATTATGCAGGTAAATCTTTGGCGCTTACGCAACAGTGGTTAGAGAGATGTCTGAAAAGATTCGACGAAACGGAATCGCTCTACGGTTATCCCCAAACCATATTTCCCATAGTGCAGGGATGCGTTTATGCGGAATTGCGGCGGCAAGCGGCTGAACATGCGGTTTCGTTCAACCGTGAGGGTTATTCCATCGGAGGCTTGTCGGTGGGCGAGCCGGCGGAAGTCATGTACGAAATGATAGAGGTAGTTACCGGCATACTTCCGGAGGATAAACCCCGATATTTGATGGGCGTAGGCACTCCCGTAAACATTCTCGAAGGAATATCGCGCGGAATAGATATGTTCGACTGCGTGATGCCTACCCGAAACGGAAGGAATGGTATGCTGTTCACTTCGGAAGGAATTATAAACATAAAAAACAAAAAATGGGAAAACGATTTTTCGCCTATAGACTGCCAAGGCATCTCATTTGTCGATAGCTATTACACCAAAGCCTATCTTCGTCATTTGTTTGTAGCCAAAGAAATGTTGGGCGCTCAAATTGCAAGTATTCATAACCTCGCATTTTATATATGGCTCACCCGTGAAGCCCGTAATAAAATCAACGAAGGAAGGTTCAACGAATGGAAAAAATCCATGATACCTAAATTGAAAACAAGAATCTGAAGAATTATGAACTAAAAGAGATGAGGCTGTATCGAAAGTATGCGGACGACACCCCCAAAATAAGATTTAGCCCTCTCAAATTTTTTTGTGTCATCTCCGAAAATAGTTATACCTTTGCGGCTGATTATTTAAACACAACGGCAATGGTAAACAAATTAATATTAGGCGACAATCTTGAAATCCTCAAAGGTATCGACAGCGAAACGATAGACTTAATCTATCTTGACCCGCCCTTTTTCAGCAACCGGACTTACGAGGTGATTTG
>JAISRS010000024.1 GCA_031273485.1 Prevotellaceae bacterium | reverse complement strand
TTCGTTATTTGTTTTATTTCTAAGTGATTTGTAGGGTTTAGGAGTAAGATATTTTTTGTGAGATAAAAAAAATCTATGTTCAATCAAATAAATTTATACCTTTGCAGCCGCAAAAGCCCGGATGGCGGAATTGGTAGACGCACTAGTTTCAGGTACTAGCGGTCGCAAGATTGTGCAGGTTCGAGTCCTGTTCCGGGCACACAAAGCCCAGGTGGTGGAATTGGTAGACACACTACTTTGAGGGGGTAGCGGTCGTAAGGCTGTGCAAGTTCGAGTCTTGTCCTGGGCACTAAACTCTTGTCCTTATGGATACTCTTAATCTTATAAAAGGAGATTCCGGTCTTGAACCTTATGCTCCTGTCATAAATGAACGCATCAAGAAATTTATTCTTAAAGAACAATATCTCTGCGGAGGACTTCCTCTTGAAGATGTTGCAAACGGGCATCTCTATTATGGTTTACACCGATATCCCGATTGCTGGCGCTTTAGAGAAAAAGCTCCGTCCGTAAACGCCATTTATTTTGTGGGAAAATTTTCCGGATGGAAACCTTCCGAAAAATACAAAATGACAAAGATAAATCAATGGGATTGGGAAATCGAAATCCCCTTAGATGTGTTGAAACATAAAGATTTGTACAAACTAATCGTTCAATGGCAAGGCGGCGAGGGCGAACGCCTCCCGTCCTATTGTCGCAAAGTGCATCAGGACGATACTACAAAAATATTTTCGGCTCAGGTTTGGGAACCCAAACAACAGTATAAATGGAAATATAAAGCCCCCCAAATACCGAAATATCCGCTGATATATGAGGCGCATATAGGTATGTCGTCGGAAGAAGCCAAAGTTTCGACATTTAACGAGTTCCGGAAAAATGTCCTGCCCAAAATAGCCGATTTGGGCTACAATATGATTCAACTGATGGCAATACAGGAACATCCCTACTATGGTTCATTCGGTTATCAGGTTTCCAACTTCTTTGCGGTGAGTTCAAGGTTTGGCTCTCCCGACGAATTGAAGCGCTTAATCGACGAAAGTCACAGACTCGGAATAGGCGTTATTCTTGACATCGTACATTCACATTCGGTTAATAATGAAACAGAAGGCTTAAGTCGTTTTGACGGAACCACCGATTTGTATTTCTATCCGGGGCAACAGGGATATCACCCTGTATGGGATTCGCGCTGTTTTGATTACGGAAAAAACGACGTATTGGCATTTCTGCTGTCGAACTGTAAATATTGGCTGGAAGAATTTAAATTCGACGGGTTCCGTTTCGACGGCGTCACAAGTATGATGTACTGGGATCACGGAATGGGTCGCGATTTTACCGATTATTCGTTATATTTTAATGGTAATCAGGATGAAAATGCAATAATATATCTGGCTCTTGCCAACAAACTGCTTCATAAACTGAATCCCGACGTAATCACAATTGCGGAAGATGTAAGCGGAATGCCGGGATTGGCGGCTTTGCAAGCCGACGGAGGTATAGGCTTCGATTTCAGGATGGCTATGGGCGTTGCCGATTTTTGGGTAAAAACCATTGTAAACAAGCCGGATGAATCGTGGCATGTGGGCGATATTTTTTATGAACTTACAAATAAAAGGGATGACGAAAAAACCATAAGTTACGCCGAATCTCACGATCAGGCAATGGTTGGCGACAAAACCATAATATTCAGACTTATCGACAAGGAGATGTATTATTCCATGAATGTTTTTGAACCAAATATCATAGTTGACCGTGGCATCGCCCTGCACAAAATTATTCGTCTGGCAAGTCTGGCTACCGCCGGAAACGGGTATTTGAATTTTATGGGAAACGAGTTCGGTCATCCCGAATGGATTGATTTTCCCCGTCAGGGTAACAACTGGTCTTACCGGTACGCCCGCCGACAGTGGTCTTTAAGCGAAGACAGTAATCTGAAATATCGCTTTTTAGCCGAGTTCGACAAGGCTATGATCGCGATTGCTAAAAACGAAAACATCTTTGAATACAGACCGTTTGCCATTGTCCAGCATACCGATGATCAGGTATTGATTTTCAATCGTGGAAAGGCGTTATTTATGTTTAATTTCAATCCCACAAAATCGTTTACCGATTACGCTTTTGAAATAGACCGGGGGGAATATGAAATTATCCTTAACAGCGATTCGCCCCTGTTCGGCGGATTTAATCGTGTGGATGATAACTACATCTATCCTACGCATCCGTATCTGAAAAAACATCTCCTGAAGGTTTATCTCCCCTCAAGAACAGTAATCGTGATGAAAAAAGTGAGCCAAAGTGATTTGTAATTTCGGATAAAAGAATGAAAGAGTTTATGGAAAAATACATGAGAAGATGCTTGGAGATTGCCTCTTCGGCAGAAGGTCTAACTGCGCCTAATCCCATGGTAGGCGCGCTGTTGGTATGTGAGGGCAGGATAATATCCGAGGGCAAACATGCTTTTTACGGAGCTTCACATGCCGAACCGGAGGCTATATCAAAAGTGAAAGATGTGGAACTATTGAAAAAAAGCATTTTATATGTAAATCTGGAGCCTTGTTGCCACTATGGAAAGACGCCGCCCTGTACGGAAAAAATAATCGCCGCAGGGATTCCATACGTTGTTGTTGCTGCGTTGGATACGTCTTCAAAAATCAATGGAAAAGGCATAAAAATACTGAACGATGCCGGAATAAAAACAGATGTGGGAATTTTGGAAAAAGAAGCGCGGGAATTAAATAGATTTTTTTATACGTATCACGAAAAAAAACGTCCGTATATCCTGCTGAAATGGGCGCAAACCCCCGACGGATTTATCGATTCCGACCGAACAACTCCACAGACTCCTCCGGTGAAAATATCGAATCATGCGACACAAATAGTAGATCATCATCACAGAAGTCAGTATCAGGCAATAATGGTCGGCACAAATACCATTATTATGGATAATCCGAGTTTGACTACGCGTTGCTGGTATGGCAAAAATCCCTTGAGAATCACCATCGACCGTCATGGAAAATTAAACGGGAATTATAATATCTTTAATCATGATGCAAAATCGCTTGTGTTTACAACCTCTCCGGCAGATTACGGATATGCCGAAGTGATTGTGAATAACAGTATTGATGTGGAATATATAACAGGCGTTTTATTTGAAAAAAAAATACAATCGCTGATAGTTGAAGGCGGAACACAGTTGATCGAAAGTTTTATCAGAGCAAATCTCTGGGACGAAGCTATGATTTTTATCGGCGACTTCCCTCTGAAAAAAGGAGTTAAAGCCCCTGTCCTCAATAATGACGCTGTTTTACGGGAAACTTTATTGTCGAACAAATTATGCAAAATTTATAATTCATAATTCATAATTCATAATTCAATTTAATCGTTATGGATGTTTTACTGTTACAGACAGATATCAGATGGCAATCGCCCGAAAATAACAGATTGCACGCCAAGGAAATCATTGATGCTTCCCCCAAAGCCGATATTATTATTCTGCCGGAAATGTTTACTACGGGTTTTTGTACCTGTCCGGAAGGAATTGCCGAAAAAGCCGATTCGGATACTTTTGCGTGGATGTGCAATATCGCAAAAGAACGTAATTCCGCAATCACCGGAAGTATCGCCACAGAGGAAAACGGAAAATATTATAACCGCCTGTATTTTGTGAAACCCGACGGTGGTTTTTATACCTATAATAAAAGACATTTGTTTTCTTTTGCAGGCGAAAATAATATATATACGGCAGGTAATGAACGTGTGATAGCGGAATATTGCGGATTCAGAATATTACTGCAAATATGTTATGACCTGCGTTTTCCGGTATTTTCTCGAAATATCGGCGATTACGATATGATAATATATGTTGCCAACTGGCCTGTGCAGCGTGTTGAAGCGTGGAAGACGCTCTTGCCGGCGCGTGCAATAGAAAATCAATGTTATGTTGTTGGGGTAAACCGCACAGGCAAAGACCCTGCGGCTGAATACAACGGAGGAACAACATTGATTGATTTTCTCGGTAAACCGGTAGTTTCGGCTGAATTTGGAAAAGAACAGTCGGTGACGGGAACGGCAAATATACAGTTACTTGATAAATTCCGTAAAAAATTTCCGGCGTTGCAAGATGCCGATAAATTTACCATTCGGTAGAAGTAGCTAGCCAGCGGTTATTAAAATTCGACCTTTCGGGTAGGGAGTGCAAATTTTTAGAGGGTTCCATAAGAAAATTTTTCTATACCTTTGCGAAATAAAATAAAAATAAATTATGAGATATTTTAACATCTCAGGACCTTGTAACAAGGTCGACCATTACATAATAGAATCTTCTACCCGTTTGCAGGGAGTGGAACAACTGATTGACATGAAACAGTATTTTGTGATTCATGCGGCGCGCCAAAGCGGCAAAACCACTTATCTGAACGATTTAGTCCAGCGGATTAATGTCGAAGGGAAATATTACGCCCTGTACTGTTCGCTGGAAAGCGTACAAAACATTGTTGATCCGGAAAAAGGTATTCCGGCAATTGTCAGTTGCCTGAAAGACAGTTTGTCCGACGTGAATATTCCGTTCGGTGAGAAGTTCGCTCAAACTGCCGATCTAACCGATTATGTGTCGGTATTAAAAGCGGAACTCTCTCGATTTTGCAAGTTGCTGGATAAACCGTTGGCTGTTTTTTTCGACGAAGCGGACTGTTTAAGCGAAAATACGCTGATACTTTTTCTTAGACAACTGCGCGACGGATATAACAGACGGGCTTATCGAGTTTTTGTCCATTCAATTGCCTTAGT
>JAISRS010000548.1 GCA_031273485.1 Prevotellaceae bacterium | reverse complement strand
AAATTTTGTCCATGGCTTACTGTTTGTTGCCCGAATGTAGTGGCCCTTATAGTATTTTTTTGTTCGGTAGCAATATTATCAAATCCGAAAAAATGACCATGCCGCCTATTTTGATTAAGGGCGGAAACAATGCTTGTTTCTGCCACGCTTACCGGCATTACCGTTGCCGTTGGTTTTACATCATTTTCAGAAGTTGGGATAATGTTGGCCGGAGTAGCAGCAGGAACAGGTTGAATATACGACGCCATTTCTGCTTGGGCTTGCAATATTTTTAAATCAGCTTCTTGTCTTCGCAGTTTTTCTTCGAGTTCCTCTATTTGCCTGCTTTTTTCTTCTGCTTTTTCTCGATCTTCCTGCTCTTTAGCTGCCGAAGCAAGCATATCGGAGATACCAAAGACAGCTTCGTTTGCCCTTTCACGGGCTTCTTTCGCTCGATCCAATACTAATTCGGTATTGCCTTTACGCATACTGTCTCTTTGATTGCTTGTGAGTGTCAAATCCAATTCACCATCTAAATCATCGAGAAACATATCCGAAATAATCATACGATTATCATCTTCTATATACGCTTCGTTTTTTTTAGGAATTTCCTTCTCTTCCGGATCGGGTAACGTCTTATTCAATTTATCGGATGTTTCATCCCCGTTGTTTGCCGGAGCAAAGACAAGGTAGATTACGAAACACCCTATTAGAACCATGCCTGTATAGACAAGATATTTTTTTATCTTTTGCTGTTTTGGTTGCATTATGGAATTTTATTTTACTATTATCTTTAATATATTAATTATTAACATAATGATTATTCCGGTAAAAAAAATGAGTAATACTGTTTTTTTTTCGGATGCACTCATTGCCGCAAGTACTTTCTTTAAAGTACTTGTCTTTTCTTGCTTTGGGGATTGGTTCTCTTCCATATCTTTTATCTTTTTTCACGAGACAATTCTTGATTTTCAATGACTTTAAATTCTATAATTAAAAAACCATGCGGATTATTTTCGCTCCGTCCGGTATTTTCCAGATAGCAAGTGGTTATAAGATTGCGCGTGGTAACATTACTACCGCGTGTTATAAATTGCTGTGCGTACGTATTCGCTTCGTATGGATAATTCTCGAAATTGAATTTTATACTATCCACTTGTATCCGTTGCAATATATTTGCTGAAATCAGCCGCCGGTAATAGCCCTCTTCTTTTATGTCATTAAAAAGATCGTAGGCGCTTCTGTCAGCCAAATATAGCGCACGTTGGATGTTATGATTTAAGGCGCTATTATCCGGGGATAATGTAAAGAATAACTCATGAAACATTCGTACATGATTATGCGCTTCGGCCGGACGGTTCTGGGACATATCCTGAGATAAGGCCAACATCAGTGATTTGCCCTTATCTAATACATATATTTTTTCCCGTTCTTTTGCAATCATTTTATCAGAAGAATACTTGACATAAATAATCACAACGCCACACACAATTAATACTATTATTGCCAATAATCGTGTTAATTGGAAAGCTGTTTCAATATTTTTTAAAGATTTAAACATATCACTTTTTAAATCTACTTGCTGCGTTCTTAAGGATTCCGGATATTCCTCCGTTATTGATTAATGCGCTATTAAGGTTTCCGGCCATTCTTCCGCTACTGGCCGCTGCCGCACCACCGGCAACTAAAGCAGCTTTTCTTGTACCTTTTAATGTGCTGGCCAATTCCATAGAAGTGACACCACCTTGCACCGCCCATGTGGCAATCGTTGGAATAGATAAATAAGAGTAAAATCCAATGATATAAAAAACGAGAAGCATTACAGCCATAAAAACAAACCCTCCAGCGGTTCCTGTCAGTAGTGTACTTGTCAATACAAATTCTGCTTGGTCTAAAATGAGACTAATAACATTACAAATCGGAGCCCATAAATAAATACTGACATATTTAGCAAACCAATTTGATAAACTGTTTTCAAAACTCGGAAACAAGCTTAATGCAAAAGCTATGGGGCCAATCATGCCCAGAATGACTAGAAAAAATACGCGCAAAAAATTCATGATAATATAGATGGCATATTTAGCACATGAAAATACTTCAAGTATAAATTTTAAAATGTATGCGCCGATATTAGCCGACAGATCCGTAGCGCCATCTTCAACGAAAGCCATAAATTTCATCCACCATCTAGTTTCTGCGTCCCGTTTCTTTTTTCTTTCCTCTTTTGCTTTATCAACTACATCATCGATATAAGCTTGAGTATCGTTTTTAGTATCAACTAATAATTTTAGTGTATAAGTTCTAAATGGAGCGAGGATGTAGTGCATGGGGGCAATTACAAGCGAATTAAAATTTAAACATAAAAGAACAATTACAAGCGGTTTTAACAATGGATATATATCAATTGGTTCATTTTTGGCTAAAGCGCTCCATGTCTTGCTTGCGAAATAAAAAAGTGCGCCGATACCTATGACACTTGCTGCGATAGAGCCTATATCATCTACTTTTTCGGACAAGGCATTAAAAATATCTTGAAATATTTTTTCGAAATTTAAATTAAACATAGACTTTAAAAATAAAAAGTTAAAGTAAAAAAAATTCTACTACAGAACCAAGAATAAATACAGTCAGAGCAGATGTAAACCAAATAGTGGCAGCTTTGCCGATACCTCCTTCTTCCAAATTGACTTTACGATATACCCTGTATGCGCCAATAAGTGCAATAAAGCCGGATAGTACAAAAAATAAATTTTTAAAACTAGCATATATGCCTGTAATTTTTTTTGTAGCACTCTTGGCCGTATCAACTTCTGTTTCTACTCCAAGGGCTTTTGAGAAAGCAGAAACTAATTTTGGGCCAAGTAGTAATTCTTGTTCGCTATTTGCATAATATGAATCCAGCGGACCGATTAAGTGATTTTCATTCAAGTATTTTACTTCTTGTAACATTACCACTCTTGATTCTACCGCGCTCGCGATTTTCTCAAGGTTTACTTCCTCACGCTTGTTAGCGTCTGCCGCAGCATCAATAGCATCTTTTCTCTCTTTATCCGTGAACCGCCATTTATTCTGCTTTACATAACCCTTAATAGTCTCCGCAGTTTTTGTTGTACGATCAACAATAACTGTCAGATAATCCATAAGGCCGATTAATTCGTCCACACTAAACACATTAGCACGGGCAGCTGTTCGATAGATCTCGGTTGTCTGTTGTACAACATTCGCCAAGCTTACCATGGCATCTACTATTGATTGCAGGTCGTAAATATGGCTGTTGATACTGTCAACTTGATTTTTCACCTTCTTCATCGTTTCAAGTACTTTTGTCATCGTTTCAAATTGCTTTATCAGGGCTAGTCCATTATTAACAGCTTCCGTTAAACTTTTTGCATGTCCCACGATATTAGCAGCAGCGTGCGCAACATCGGTTACTGGCAAACCAGGCTCTACCCCTGAAGAAGGCAATAGCGGAGCAAAGGAAAACAGTAGGAGGATTACAATTTTTTTCATTATTTTACTTTTTTTTGTTCATTGACCATATCTCGGATAGCCATTTCCAAATCTCCATTATAACGCTCATTAGCGAGATTAAATAAGGCCGTCTTTTCTGTTTCTTCGGTACTGTACGTTAAGTACGCTTCCGGCGACACTTCCACACCATACACAGCGCTATGCGTACCATTTAAGTCAATATATATCTCTCTATAGCTACGATGTGGATCTAAATCTTGGTTAAGAGATAATACCTGCGCTTTTTGTTTTTCCGTTAAACCGAGCAGCGCTTGTATCTCCTCAAACCGGTTCATATATTTTTTTTGGTCGCATAAGATTTTGCAGTCCGAACTATTAATAATAGATTGTTTTATTATTTCCGAATTAACAATATCTTCCACTTCCTGTGTAACAATAATTGCCTCGCCGAAAAATTTCCGGACGGTTTTAAACAAATACTTTATATAGGCAGCCATCCCTTCTTTGGCAATGGCTTTCCATGCCTCTTCTATTAAAATTACTTTGCGAATACCTTTTAGCCGGCGCATCTTATTAATAAATGTTTCCATGATAATAATCGTAACCACCGGAAACAATATTTTATGGTCTTTAATATTGTCTATTTCAAAAATGACAAACCGTTTGTTCAGCAAGTCCAGTTGCTTATCAGAGTTTAACAAGTAATCGTATTCTCCACCTTTATAATAAGGTTCAAGAACATTCAAAAAATTATCAATATCAAAATCTTTGTCTTTCACCTTTTTTTTAACAACACTTTCCCGGAATGTGCTTTCAACATATTCATAAAATGTATTAAAGCTGGGAACTACAGATTTATTTATTTTTATAAGTTCAAGGTAGCCGTTCACCGCATTGGATAAATGCACCTCTTCTGCTCTTGTTGGTGTTTCTGTATCTCTTTTCCAAAGAGCGAGAATAAGCGCTTTGATACTTTCTTTTTTTTCTATATCAAATACTCCATCATCTGTATAAAAAGGATTAAATGTAATGGGATTTTCTTCCGTGTAAGTTAAATAAATCCCATCTTTACCTCTCGTTTTTTTATTTATCAACTGACATAATCCTTGATAACTGTTACCTATATCAATAAGAACAATATGGGAATCCTGCTCATAATATTGCCGCATCATATGATTGGTAAAGAAACTTTTGCCGGATCCGGATGGCCCAAGTATAAACTTATTCCGATTGGATATAATACCTTTTTTCATGGGGGCATCCGAAATATCCACATGCAGGGGTCTGCCGGTATATCTATCGGTAAGTTTAATCCCAAATGGAGATAACGAATCCCGCTGGCATGTTTCGTACGTGATAAAACAGGTTGCAGCTTCTAAAAAAGTCATAAACGTATCCTCCAGTGGAAAATCTGCGGCATTACCCGGAATACCTGCCCAAAATAACACAGGCGCATCTACCACATTGTGGCGCGGGTTACAGTTCATTTCAGAAATCTGAGCCCCCACCTCATTTTTTATTCGTTTCAATTCCGCGTCATTATCCGCCCATGCCACGACATTAAAATGGGCACGGACGGTCAAAAAACCTCCTTCATGCACCGCATTTAAGAATGTTTCTATTTGTTCATGATTAACTTCGTTCGAGCGGGAGAGTCTCGACAAGGAAAACATCCGCTTACTTTGTGATTCCAGTTTGCGAATATTCTCCTGATGGTTATCGATCATGATATATTGGTTGTATATATGATTACACGGAAGAAGTAATCCCACCGGGATCGCATAACTTAGCGTACAATTGCTCTTGTCGGTAGATAATTTTTCGTACTTACTGTCGGGACTGACAACAAAAGGTAAATCATCTATGTCCGACAAGCTATGGAGGCATATTTTCTTATCTCCAACGACAATATTTTCAGGGTTAAATTGAATATCTTTAAGGGTTGTTCTTTCAAGATTGCTAGCATCAAGTGTAATATATCGGTCTAGTAAACCACTCATAGCGTCCGTGCCGATAATCTCCTCTTCGGTTAATCTCTTTATTTTAAAATAAGCGCTGTCTTTTAAGATACCGGCAAATTGTTCTACGGCATCCTCAAAATGATTGATTACATCATTCGAAAGCATTTCCCTGGGCACTAATCGGCCACGACAAAGTGTAGTGAATAAAGATGTTTTACGGGCATTGCTTCTGGTGGTTTTTGTGATAAACAAATAACATTTATGCGATAAAAAAGGACGTTCAATAAAGTGCATCTCATGCGCTTTTGTCAAAAAATCACTTGACTCATGATGGGGGGTATAGGTTTCTTTGACAAACCAATCCTGTTTATGTAGTACCGTATAATCAGGAAGTATCTTTATAGCCTTGTTAAAAATCGAATGAATGTTTGTATATTCCTCTTGGGTAAGTGTAAATATCTCCGGTAATTCGAGAATAAAAGGGATGGTCATATCCGCATATTTCGATATGATGAAACCTTTTTCTATTTTGTAAATAGGATTGCGATTCTCAATAGTACTGGTCGGTAGAATATTTATCATACTTTTCTTTTTTTCACGGCAAGAATGGTCGCAAATTTTTTACGAGAAATTAAAAAACGGGGACATCTGCGTCGCGCTTGTTGCTTCATCAATCCATATTGCCCGTATTTCGCATTCATACGAAATACTACAGCAACAAGTGCGCATGCAAGACCGCCTATGGTAACAAGACTTCCAACAATGTTTATGTTAATCACACGCAATATAATAAAGAGCATAAACAGGATAATGATACCCACCACAAAGTATATTAAATACTGTGCACGTAAACCTTTAAACTCAACGGTTTTATTTATGCCCTTATGTATTATGTATTCCATTGATAAGAATATACTCTAATTATAAGAATATTGCCTTAATAAATATGCCTGCTGCCAACAAAAAAAGACCGGATCCGAACCATGCGGCCGCCAGCTTTGTTGATTGTTGGTCGCCGGAGTTCCATTTCGAATAAACGATAAAAGCCCCTACAAGAGCGCAAATGGCAGCAATGGCAAACATAAATTTTGAAACCAGTTCAAAAAGCCCTGATATGTCAGACGTTACAGTTGTTAACGCGGTTTTTGCTTTATTAATTCCTCCTGTTGTCTGTGCAAATGCTTGCCCGGAAAACATAAAAAACGTCATGGAGCAAACAGCCATAACAAGAATAGCAAAAAAATGAATTACAATGTTTAGTACTTTGGTTTTGATTTTTTTCATAAAATTAAAAATTTAATTATTAAAAAATTATACTTAGTTTAGTTATTAATATTGTTGTTAAGTATCTCATCTATTCGTCGCGATACTTCGTCTTTTGTTGTCATCATTTTTTTTAAAAAATCCGTATCTTCTATTTGCTTAAGAGTTCGCTTAGCCTCTTCTATGCTCGTGTTGCCAAGATTCTTCACCGGCGTATCGTCTTCTACTATTGCAATCATTTGTTGCATTTCCTGAAAATCGACAGCAAGATTTTCACTGTTTACTGTTTCCTGGATATCATCATCATCATCATACGTAGCTTCATTATCAATACTATCATATTCTATTTCAAAATCACCCTCCGATATACTTATATAACTATTCTCCTCGTCTTTTAGTATGGCGCCTACAGTTTGGAAAACATCATGTGCCGCTCCCATTAAACTATTTTCTGCAACAGCTATTGATTTTTGTTCCTTTTTTTCTTTACTCGAAAGAAAAAATGATTGCAATTCTTTTCTAAAAAAAATAACACTAATAGTCGCCCAAACTATAAAGCAAATAACAAAATATTCCACCAAATTTTGCATTGGTAATATTATTTAAAATATTGCTGTCGGTTTTTCGGTAAGCCATAGTTCATAATCTTTTTTATGTTTGTTAAAATGTTCCAAAACAATATTATCTATATAAGCGCCTACTGCTATTTTATTGTCGAAAATTCGTGCTATAACTTTTTCGGCTATATCTAAAGTACCTTTGCTAATCCCAACATTTCCTCGAACTGTGCCAATAATATTTCTAGATAAATATTTTTCAACATAACTGTCTTTTTTCCCATTTCCACTACGCGCTTCAACTGCTGGCGATAGTTCATTCATAAAAAATTTTTCTTCTTTTTCAGGAGCTATATTTTCTGGAATAGGTTGCTCAAATTGTTGACTGTTATTTGTTGTTGAGTGATAGCCGTTACCGGCCATTCGTGCTAACATTTCCTCTTCATTAATATCAGTCATTTTTTTTGCCATAACCTATTTCTAAAAAAATAGTTAGTATAAATTTTATTGATTTATTATTTCAAATATTTCATCGCATAAATAGTGAACACGGCTGTTGGAAAGCATAGAACGAGAAGGAGCAAGCAGTGTTGAACAAAATACTCCTTCTTGAGAGTAATCAATTGCTTCTTTGTGAAACCGGAGTAAATATGGCACCATAGTTTCAAGGATAGGAATACGATACTCTTTCATTAGTTGATTATAGGCTTCATACAGGTTTGTTTTTTCTCGACCGTCCACCATATTCCAAAAAACATATGATTTTATTTCATCAGAAAGTTGACGCAACATCAAAAGGAAGCTCAAAGAGCTTTCCACCACACGCCGGTCGGCAGAAATTGGTGTGAAAATATAATCCATCTGCTGAATTAAGGTTAAAATGCCGGGTTGATTAACAGTGCCGGGTAAATCGAAAAATATATAATCTACGTTCTGTGCGGATGCTATCTTTTCCGCAACTTTGATGGCATCAGGAGTAGCAGCACTTTCCACGACATAGGATGTTTTATTATGTTCTGAGAACTTTGCCAGCGCAAGGTTTTTTAATGTGGCATTTTTGGAAATATTTTCTAATTCTCTTTTTCGCATATTAGCAATAGATAATTGTGGATAATCACAATCAATAACCGCCACATTACGTTTTGAAGTATAATGGGCAATACTTGCAGCAAGTATAGTAAAACTGGATTTACCAGCTCCGCCTTTTTGGGTAGCAAAGGCTATATAAAAAGGTTTGTGTTTGTGTGGGTCAGTCATAAATTTATTCTTTTAAAGGTTTCGCAAAGATAATTATATTTCATAATATAAACAATTTTCTATTTCATTCTTTTTGTAATATATTCTTTTTGTAATATATAATGATATAATAATAAATATATTAAAAATAAAAATATTTTTTTTAAACTTTATTTTATTTACACAATATATTATTTATATGCAATCCTTGCAACAACATAGTAAAACAGGATTTACCAGCTTCTCCGTTTCGTATCGCAAATGCTATATAACAATGTTTTTTATAATGTTTGTCTGTCATAAATTTATTTTTCTTTTAAAATTTTTGCAAAGATAATTATAATTCATAATATATACAATTTTTCATTGTATTATTTTTGTAATATTTTCTTTTTTTTATCTATAATAATCTAATAATAATTATATTAAAAATAAAAATATTTTTTTTAATTTTATTTTTATTGCATAATATAATACTTTTTATATATCTTTGTGAAAAAAAAATATTGTTCTATAAATTTTTTTATTTTTTATTTTTTTTAAACAAAAAAATTGTAAAACTGTAAAATTATAATTTTATGAAAATTTTACATTGTACCACAAATGGAGTACTTTCTCAAGAAAGTTGCAAGGTATGTTTTTGTGGTGCAACGTTCCTTTTGCACCACAAAA
>JAISRS010000535.1 GCA_031273485.1 Prevotellaceae bacterium | reverse complement strand
CAAAACGATAGCATCGTTGCCCTGAAATCGGAAATAGATGCGCCGATTAAAATATTCACAACGGAAACAAACCCGAAAGTGCGGGCAAGAGATGTAACCGACCGTGAAGACAGCTTTTTCTATCAAACGGATTTATTCCTGTTGAACGGAGATAATTTCGACGTGAACTGGTATTTTCTTACTGAAAACAATTTGTCCGACAATTTGCAAAACGATTTCAAAGATGCGATGCGAACGCTTGTATGTTTGGGGATTGGAGGAGAGAGAACTTCAGGTTGCGGAAGTTTAACTGAATATGCATCAACTGATTTTGCACTCCGAATAGAAACCGGAAACTTTCGTTCAAGCCTCTCGTTAATCGCACCGAATGAAAAGGAAGTAACCGAAAAATCACTTTACCAAATCATTAAACGAGGGGGACGTTTTCTCGAAAAAGGAAGGTGTTTACCAATGATTCAAATGCTACTCGAAGGAGCTGTTTTCGACAACAGAATAAAAGGCAGTATTGTCACATTGAACGAAAATCCTCCCATTTTACGTTTTGGATTGAATTTGAGTATTCCATTGCATAATAACTTTATAAACGATGAATTATGAATGAAAAAACGAAATTAAAAATAACAACAATTACGCCTGTTACAATCGGTTCAGGAGTAGAATTGTCTCCATACGCCGATTATATTGTTGATGATAACCAAATTTGTTTTATCGACAAGAAAAGAATGCAAGACAAAATTTTAGCAAAAGGCGATCAATATTTAGACAATTATATTTACGGCGTTGCAAATGGAATTGACAATAATCGCAGTGAATTTGATTTGAAAGGCTTTTTGCTGAATAACAAAATTGTAGAGGATATTAATGAGGCCATTTCTTCACGATGTCCATTTACTACAAGTACGCCAGACAGCAAATTGCCGATCAAAGGAATGATTAAATCGCCTTTGTCGGAACCTTATTTCCCCGGCAGTAGCATAAAAGGCGCATTAAAAACCGTTCTGATGTATAATTGGCTGAAAACCAATAGAAAAGCGAATGAGACAATAGAAAAAGTAATTAATGGTGGAAATTTCAATTGGCTTGAAAAGGAATTTGAATACAGAGAACTTCAAGAAGGCAAAACAATTCCCAACACAATTCGACAAGTCACGGATAGCAAGTTGCTTCCGAAAGAGGCTAATGTTGTAGTGGATTGTTATCGAAAGATGCCCATTCGTTTTGAGTGCATTGCCAAAAATAACACTTCAGAATTTGAACTAACATTGGAAGATTACAAATGGACAGACTTGGCAAAACAAGCGAATAAGTATGTAACTGACGTTTTGGAGAGAAAATTTGAATTGATCGAAAAAGATGAAAATTTGACTCGTTATTACAATCATTTAGCAGATTTTGAGGAGAAAATAATAGAGACAAACGATGACACAGCTTATATTCGTATTGGTTTTGGCAAAGGCTACTACCTGAACTCTTTGGGAATAGCCATTTACGATTATGTATCTCAAAAAGGAAAAGAAGATTTGTTTGATAAGTTCGAAAAATTTGTCAACGACAATTTCGCAAGAAAAGACAAATATGGAAATAAACAGCAAATAGATTTGGAAAAATTTCCTATGACACGTCTTTTCGTGAGTAAAACTCAAGAACCTCTTGGCTGGGTAAAAATTGAAAAACAGGATTGCTAAATGCTCGAAATAATTATTATCTATACATTATCTCTTTATGATAATTATAAAGCAATAATAGTATGATTAAATTACAAAATCCATTTGTTACAGGCAGATATCTACAGATAAACGATCTGTTTGAAAAAGAGCTTGTAATTCGTGATGATACCGCTTATGCCGTTTATGATAAATTCTTTGAATAATGGCTAAGAGATAAATATTAAAAAATAAAATGAACATTATGGCAACACAACTAATCTCTCTCATCAGTGAACACCTGCTTCCCAACTATCTTTTGGCGAAGGAGATGGCTGGAAGATACGACAGACATGTTTTCATTACAACTAAGCGGATGGGAGAAAAATCAATGACTTCTCGATTCTGCAATACCTTGAATATCGAAAAAAAAGAAGTGAAAATTATTATTGTTTCGGAAGATGATTTGCCAGATACGATGAAAAAATTGGAATCGGAAAATTTCGGAAAAGAAGATAGGTTTATCGTCAATATTACCGGCGGAACCAAAGTTATGTCGATTGCGACGTTTACCCATTTTGGTGATTACAATGCGGATTTCTATTATATTCCGATTGAGGTAAACAAAATTGAAAACGTGAAAACAGGCGAAGATTTACCTCTCCATTATCGTGTAAATGTGGAAGAATATCTCTCACTGTACGGATTACGATTTGAATTTGATAATACCAGAACCGATGATAATGGGCATAAATTTGAAGAATACGTTTGCAACCGTATTTGCAGCGAGAAAGGACTGAAAAAAGGGTTTGTGCATCGTGGAGTAAAACTTTTTCGCGATATTTCAGAACAGATGAACGACAATGAAATAGATGTGGTTTGGACTGCAGATAATCAATTTTTTGTGGGCGAGTGTAAAGTTTCATTAACACCACCGACAGGCAAAAATACGCGTGCCAATCCAGTTGAATATATAGACCAAATTATGTATAAAATAGCTGCCATTTCTAAAGATTTCGGATCAAGGGTTAATCCTTATATTTTTATCAAAAGCACATTAAATAGCCGAATTTTTAATCCAGACAGAATGAAATCAATCAATAAGCGGATGAAAATTTTAGGAATAAAGGGGTTGTTGACTGAAAAAGAGTTTAAACAAGAAAAGTTAAATATATGAAAACATTATTAGTTACATTAATTGGTGACCAAACGATTCCAAACGTGCAATTCATTAAAGATAAACAAGATGATAAGACGCTGTTTTTGTTTGTCAGCACGAAAAAAATGGAAGAAAAAGGCGTTAAAGATTGGATAATAAATGTCTGTAAAATCGAAGAAGACAGGGCATTTACTATTATAGTCGATCAATTTTCATTGAATGACATTGAGGAGAAATTAAATGAATTAAATTATGATGAGTACGATAAACTGATTGTCAATGTTACTGGAGGAACAAAAATCATGTCTCACGCCGTAACCGAATTTTTTAAAGAATTTGCCTCCGAAATATTCTATTTGACAGGTATCGGGAATACGATATTACAGGTACATCCTAAAACAAAACAATCGGTTAAATCTTTAATAAACCGGATTAATCTGGACGAATATTTATTAAGTCATGGATTTGAAATGAAAGGAGGGAAATTGAGTGGAATACCATTTGTCTATACCCAAAAATTCATCTCACTGTTCTTATCCAATGAAAATTCCTATTCATCTGTTTTTCGGACATTGCGTGATTTAAGAAGTGACGGAAAGAAAAAATACGATGTAAATACTGTCGATGGGTTATCTGGTTTTTTGGAAGAAATAGAATTCCCTCTTTCAGTTGCAAAGCGCCAAATTATTACTCGACCTGAAATTAAGTATCTTACAGGAGAATGGTTTGAAGAGTATATTTATTATCGTTTCAAGCAAGAACTGAATATTTCTGATGAAAATATTAAAACAGGCATTATCCTTTCAAAAAATAATACCCAAAATGAATTTGATGTAGTTTTTCTTTTCAATGGAAATCTATATACTATTGAATGTAAAACCTCTATTATCAATGAGGAATTTAATTTAATGCTTGACACTATTTATAAAGCTACAGCTTTACAGAAAAATCTTGGATTATATTCTAAATCGAATATTTTCACGTTGAGTTCAAAAGAAAACAAAGAGGTACAAGAGGCTCATTTTGAAAGAGGAAGGCTCTTTAATATTGATGTTTTTTGCAGAGAAGACATTATTAATTGTACATCCATTGCACAACTATTAAAAATTCAGCCATGCTAATCAACTTATCCAATCACCCTTCACACTTATGGAAGGAAGAGCAATTAGAGGCGGCTTCTTCTTATGGTGAAGTTGTAGATATCCCTTTTCCTGAGGTTGATCCGGAAGGAGATGAGGCGTATATACAGACGCTATGCCATGAATATATGGAGAAAATTCTACGACTATCGCAAGAGAAAACTGTTACCATTCATGTGATGGGGGAAATGACTCTTACTCATTGTCTTGTAAATGCTTTATTATCAAAAAGGATTCCCTGTATGGCTTCTACTACACAAAGAATGGTTACTGACAAAGATGATGGGACAAAGGAAGTGCAGTTCGTTTTTACACAATTCAGAGAATATAGATAAAACAAAAGAATGATGGCAAAAGAAATCACTTATACACAGAGCCAGCAAGAGACAATATCACAACT
>JAISRS010000509.1 GCA_031273485.1 Prevotellaceae bacterium | reverse complement strand
TTTGTAAATAAGTTACAAAGATACAAAATCTCAAGGTTTTCCCAAATAAATTGTTGCCTTTTTGTTGATTTTAAAATAATTAGCAATAAAAAATTAATTTTTGTCATGTACTAAAAATTCATAATTAAAAAAGTTCATAAATGACCAGCACAGGATTATCGTCTTCGGTTAAATCTTTTAGATTATCTAAATTCTTCATATTCGGAGAACCATTCAGGAGATGTTCCGCATAAATCTGCTCTATCAAATAATTTCCACTTTGCCATGTCGGCATAAAGCGCGTATAGTGAGGCATTATGTCATTTTCCACTTTTCCAAACCGATATTGATGTGTTTTTAAATTATAAAAGCAAAAATTAATATGAGAATCCGCAAAAAATCGAAAGATTAACAAATCGGAGGTTACAAAATAGCTTCCTTTTGTTATATAGTCCTCAACATCAAAATCAATACTCATATCTTCGCGAAGAGTTTTGTCGCCAAAAGAAAGAGTTAGAAAATTTTTCCATTCATTATTTTGCCATTTGTAAAAAGTATTTCCGTATCGTGTAGAAAAATATATATCATTGTCATATACCTGAAATACATTTGTAGTTAAGTGTGGCGGCGCCTCTTTTACCTTGTCATCTCGAGAAAAAAATTCTTTTACCAGATTGCCTGTTGTATCAAACATTAACACTCTGTGGTCGGGCGGCACGGGTTCTTTAAGTATCCAAAAATAACTGTCATCCGTAGTAAATGCGGTGCTGACGGTGTAATGTGCGATTTTTCCAAGATAATTCAGATTTTCCGAATCGTAGTGCAATATTGCACTACTTAAATCCAATAGATACAATCCTTTATCTGTTACCATAAAATCAAACAGATTGATGTATTCTCCCGGACCCCGTCCTGTTTTGTGCAATTTATTTAAAAATTTTCCGTCTTCGGTAAAAATAAATAATGCGTTGGACGACATGTCAAGCACATATATTTTACGGTTAAATATTTGCACTTTTATTATTTCCCCGATCAACACATCGGAAGATGTTTCGAGTTTTACAACTTTGACATTGCGGACATAATCGGATAACTTTATCGTGTTTAGATTTTTACAGTCTATTTCTATAATTTCATTTACAAATTTATTATTGCCTTCACACGACAAAATAAGAAGCAAAAAGATGGATAAAACATATTTCATTATATTGATATTTTAGAATAACGCATAATCGGTTATATGGATTTAAATATTTCAACTCTTTAAATAACAATAAGATTCCTTTTATTGTTTGTTTTGTTGTCCTGCTAGGATTCGAACCCAGACACGCAGAACCAGAATCTGATGTGCTACCGTTACACCACAGGACAAAATCGGCTGCAAAAGTATAAAATTTGATTGAATTTAATGCAAACAAAATTTATTTTTTTAATTTTTTCTTAAAACTGCGCATCCTTTAAACAAACATCTATACTTTTACACAGCATATTACGAAACTTAAATTATAAAAGCATTTTTTTCAACACATATAACAAAAATAGATATAAGGAGTGTATTTGACTGTGTCGAACTGACGTTTCAGGCAGAAGTATATCGCTATATATTCCGCAGATCGATGACCTGCGGTTAGGAAAATTAAGCCCTTCGGGCTGTCGCTACGCCGAACGAAGGGAACATAGTCGTCATCTCCCTCCATAGCACCTCAAAATAAGATTTAGCCTATTAAAATTGAATATTCTGCCAAAATTTACATCAATTTCGGACATCAAACCCTAACAGGGATTTTAAACCCTGTTAGGGGGCGCAAAGCGCAGAAACAAATTCGTGTAATTCGTAAAAAATCCGCAGGATTTTAAATTCGTGGTATTCGTGTAATTCGTGGATAAAAAAAACCGTGGATAAAAAAAACGTGGATAAAAAGAAATTTGTGGCTTAAAATTCGGTGACAAAAGAAAATTCAACAGGTTGCATGCTGTATCCTTTTTCGCGCAGCAGAGATACGACACCTTTTGCATTTTGTGTGTCGGGGAGATGCAGCGCGCCGACTGCTACAAACAACGACTGTCCTTCACTTAATACCCAGTCTATTTTATTACTCATCACAATATTCCTTTTTGTCTGGATAAATTCCGTAAATAATTGCGTGGGATTCATCTTCTTCAGACTTTCCTCCAATGCCCGAAGATTCTGTTCTTTATAATCGTTCATTATCGTTTCAAAATCGTTCTTTGCGTCTAAATTCATAAAAGATTCGGTAATGATTGCCGCCTGTTCTTCAAACGGAATAGCATCTATGGCATCAATCTGTTCCTCCACGCTTTCCATTGCGTAAACGGGCTTGCCGATACTTGCGGCATACCTCAACAGTTCCGAATCGATTGAATTTACAGGCATTTTTTCCTCGTTCAACACCATTGAAGCCACAAAGAACGGTTTACATTTGTCCAAAATATCCGCGTCTATTTTAGAGAGGTTCAATATGTTTGCATAATTTTCGTCGTTAAAATAATTTTTGAGCGAATAGTCCGGGGGATTTCTTACTACAAACCGGCTTAACATTTCGGAAGCGGATACGTTCCTGTTGTCGGCTTCGGGAGAATATATATCCACCGAATCAATTAATTGATACAGTATTTCGGGAATCCGAAAGACCTCCGGATCATATACATGTATGGTTCCGAAGAGGAACGAGGGCAGGGAACCTTCTTTTTCTATTTTCCAAAGTAACGAATTTGTTATCGGTGGTTTACAATTTATCAGCATAAGATTTTTTCCACCTCATTTGTCAGTCCGATAAATTGAGGTATGGATAACTGTTCGGGACGCAGATTTAAGAAGGCATGTTCAAACGGTCTGTCGTCCAGCAGAGGTTTTATGGAATTTCTGATTATTTTACGTCTTTGATTAAAGGTAGTTTTCACTATTTTGATAAACAGTTGTTCGTCACATTGCATTTCCAGCCTGTCGTTTCGGGTCATTTTCACAACTGCCGACTTGACCTGTGGCGGCGGAGTAAACACGTGTTCATCAACAGTAAACAAATATTCGATATTATACCATCTTTGCAGGAGTACGCTAAGTATGCCGTAAGTTTTTTTGCCGGGCAGGGAAGTCATACGTTCCGCGACTTCCTTTTGCACCATTCCAACTACCTCCGGAACAAGTTCTTTATGGTCGATGATTTTAAAAAGTATCTGGGACGAAATATTATAGGGAAAATTGCCGATGATAGAAAAATTCTCTCCATCGAACAGCTTGTTAATATCCATTTTCAAGAAATCGTCCTTATATAAATCCTGTTTTATTTGCGGATACGTTGCAATCAAAAAATCAATCGATTCTCTGTCTATTTCCACCAATTTCAGATTTTTGTTACGTTGAAGTAACAAACGGGTCAGGACACCTGTGCCGGGACCTATCTCCAAAATCTTTCCTGTTGAAGCGTCAAGCGCGTCAACAATTTTTGCTGCAATATTTTTATCATTTAAAAAATGTTGTCCAAGAAATTTTTTAGCTCTAACCATTTTAATTGTAATTTATAATTGTAATATTTTGACGTTCTAATAAATTATTGAAACAAAATCATTCCGAATTTACGATTTTCAAACGTTTTGTTTCGTTCATAAAAAAATCTACCGCTTTGCGACCTTCATCTCCAAGTTCCAGGGTGTAATTGTTGACAAACAGTTCGATGTGTTGATTAATTATTTCCTCGTCCTGTTCCTTAGCGTATTGTTTCACAAACCGACGCGACGAATCGGGATTTTCTTTGGCAAACCGTATGCTCTCCTTCAATGCTTTTGAAAACGACTGTCTTACCTCCTCCGGCAGATTTCTGTTGATAGCGATACATCCCAGCGGAACGGGCTGTTTAGTGAGCAGTTCCCAATGTTCGCCCAAATCCTTTATCAGTTTCAATCCCTTGGATTTGTAAGTAAATCTGCCTTCATGAATCAGCACTCCGGCGTCTGTTTCATTGCTCAATACGGCATCTTCGATATCGGAAAACAGGTAAACTTCCGGTTCTTTGATGGTTGGGTAGGCGTATTTCAGTAAAAATGCCGCTGTTGTGTATTTTCCCGGGACTGCAATTTTCAGGAAAGGAACCTCGTCGGGATAGATTTTCATTTTGCTGACAAACAGAGGTCCGTTGCCCTTCCCCAGAGCGCTTCCCGATTCACACACAAGATACTGCGAAGCAACGTATGCGTAAGCATGATAGCTCATTTTGACGATATCCGGTTTATGTTCCATTGCCAGCAGATTCAGTTCTTCAACATCGGCAACTGTGAGGTCAAACCGGAACTCGTGCTTTATTTTGTTATTGACCAGAGCATCAAATATAAATGTGTCGTTCGGACACGGGGAAAATCCAAGAGTTAATTTCATTTCAATACAAACGATTCGTGTAAACCGGGGATAACAACGTCTTTGAATCCCTTTTTTCTTAATCTTTTACTAAATTCCTGCTGAACTTCGGGTTCTCCATGCACCACAAATACCTGTTTAACTTCGTCGGGATACTGGCAGGCAAGGTATTGCGACAGGTCGTTGTAGTCGGCATGAGCGCTCATGGAATTTATCTCTCTGATGTCTGCTTTAACGTTATACGTATCTCCAAAAATTTTTATTGTTTCGGGTTTTTGTTTCAATCTTGCTCCCAAAGATTCGGGTTCACAGTAGCCTACCAATAATATTGTATTTCGTTTTTGATTGATACTGTTGGCTATATGGTGTTTAACCCTGCCTGCTTCCGCCATGCCCGATGCGGAAATAATGACGCAGGGTTTATTATAATCGTTCAGTCTTTTCGATTCTTCTATTCCTTCGATATAATGTAATCCTTTGAAATGGAAGGGGTCGAAATCTGTTTTCATCAGTTTGTGAACGGCTTTGTTGAAACATTCGGGATGACGTTTAACAACTTCCGTTGCTTCAATCGACAGGGGGCTATCGACAAAATATTCTATCGGAGGCAATTCATGATTGATTTCTAATTCGTTGAGAGCATAAAGTATCTCCTGAGTACGTCCTACGCTAAATGCCGGAATAATCAGCTTTCCTCCTTTGGACATGCAGGTTTCCTCGATATGATGTTTCAGCAATTTTGCGTAAGTATCGGTTTCTTCATGTAATTTATTTCCGTAGGTGGATTCAATAATCACATAATCAGCCTGCGGAAACGCTTGAGGCGATTTCAAAATCGGGTCGCCATACCGTCCCACATCGCCGCTGAAAACTATACTCGTTATTTTTCCGTTCTCTTTTATTTTCAAAAAAACAGTCGAACTTCCGAGTATATGTCCCGCTTCGTAGAAAGTTAGAGAAATATCGTTTCGTATCGGGATAGAAAATCCCGTTGTGACGGAAACAAAATACGGCATTGCTTTTCGAGCGTCTTCTTCTTTGTAAAGCGCTTCCAGCGGCGGTCGTCCTTCTTTTTTTCTGCGTTTGTTAAGAAACAAAACGTCGGCTTCCTGAATATATGCCGAGTTATAGAGTAAAATTTCGGTCAAATCTTTTGTTGCGGGAGTTGCATATATTTTGCCTTTAAATCCGTCTTTCGTCAATTTCGGGATTAGTCCCGAATGGTCGATATGTGCGTGAGAAAGAATCAGATAATTTATTTCTTCGGGATAAAATCCCCATGTACGGTTCAGTGTTTCGGTATCTTTTCCGTGACCCTGAAACATTCCGCAATCCAACAGTATTTTTGTACCGTCATTCAGTTCTATCAGATGCTTGGAACCTGTAACAGTTCCTGCCGCTCCGTGAAAATTTATTCTCATAAAGATGTATCATTTAATAAATTGAAAATTTAAAAAATCTGGATATCAGGCTTTAAAAGCATTATAACACCCTAAAATTTAGGGACAAATATACGAAGATATTTTAGAATAGAAAATCGAAAGCCGAAAATGAAGTTATAAATTGGCGGTTAAAGCACGCAGATAACGCAGCTTTTAGGGATTTAGCCAACTTTTTGTGTGTTTGCATGGACTGTAATGGTTTCGGAGATATGAAGACATACAAATTGCAATATTCATAATTCATAATTCAGTAAAAGAAATTACTTTTGTCACGACATATATAAAATTTATGGATGTGATTCGTAAAATTATACATATTGATATG
Source organism: Prevotellaceae bacterium (assembly GCA_031273485.1). GTDB lineage: Bacteria > Bacteroidota > Bacteroidia > Bacteroidales > UBA932 > JAIRLF01. The sequence goes on along the minus strand of JAISRS010000509.1, from coordinate 14,091 downwards.
GACGCTTTTTATGCTTCGGTGGAACAGCGGGATAATGAGGCGTATCGAGGGAAACCGGTAGCAGTGGGTTATTCCGAAATTCGGGGCGTTGTTGCTGCGGCAAGTTATGAAGCTCGAAAATACGGCATCCATTCGGCAATGCCTTCGGTTACAGCTCGGAGGAAATGTCCCGATTTGATTTTTGTTTCACCTCGATTTGATGTTTATCATGCCGTTTCACAGCAAATACGCTCCATTTTTTTGGAATATACCGATTTGGTAGAACCGCTTTCCTTAGACGAAGCGTTTCTGGACGTTACCTCAAATCACAAAAATATGCCTTCGGCAAGCATCATTGCTAAGGAAATACAACAAAGAATATACGAAGAAACAGGTTTAAGAGCTTCTGCCGGAGTATCGTACAATAAGTTTTTGGCAAAAATAGCTTCGGATTACAAGAAGCCAAACGGTTTTTTTGTCATCATACCGCAACAGGCTGAGAGGTTTATCGAAACATTGAAAATAGAACGATTCTTTGGCGTCGGCAAAGTTACGGCTAAGCGGATGTACGAATCGGGCATTTTCACGGGTTTGGATCTGAAAAACCGTTCGGAAACGGAATTGGTAAAACTGTTTGGAAAAATGGGACATACTTTTTATGCAAATGCCAGAGGCATTGATTTACGTGAAGTTGAACCGAACCGTATCACAAAATCCGTCAGCGCCGAAAATACTTTTCTCTCCGACAAGGATTCTTTAATGTTGCTTAATGTAGAGTTGTATAATCTCGCTAAAGAGGTTATGCAGAGAATAAACGAAGAATCCTTTTTCGGCAAAACCGTTACTCTGAAAATAAAATACACCGATTTCAAAGTCATCACAAGAAGTAAAACTTTCACGACCGGAATCTCCGATTTTTACTTTTTGTGGAATTCTGCCAAAGAAATTCTGAAACAAGTGGACTTATCCCAAAAAAAAGTTCGCTTGCTGGGTTTGGGAGTAAGCAATGCCGCCAACGACGAAAAAGAAAAATATATACAGCTGGAACTGAAGTTAGACGTTGGAAAATCGTAAAAAATGTGAAGGGAGAAAGCATTGCCTTTGTGCCCTTTGTATTAAGGGAACTTCTAAAAACTTGATTTTTCAAAGCAGACGAGATTTCGTTTGCGCGGGTTTGTAACCCGTGCTGCCGCATCCGTTCACCACTGTTCCACGCACATCGGCTGGGACGCACGGATTACAAATCCGCGCGAGCGGCGGCGTTCCCCCGAAGACTTTCGGGAGTTCCCCGAAGACTTTCGGGAGTTCCCCGACGACTTTCGGGAGCTCCCCGAAGACTTTCGGGAGCTCCCCGAAGACTTTCGGGAGCTCCCCGAAGACTTTCGGGAGCTCCCCGAAGACTTTCGGGAGTTCCCCGAAGACTTTCGGGAGTTCCCCGACGACTTTCGGGAGCTCCCCGAAGACTTTCGGGAGTTCCCCGAAGACTTTCGGGAGCTCCCCGAAGACTTTCGGGAGCTCCCCGAAGACTTTCGGGAGCTCCCCGACGACTTTCGGGAGCTCCCCGAAGACTTTCGGGAGTTCCCCGAAGACTTTCGGGAGCTCCCCGAAGACTTTCGGGAGCTCCCCGAAGACTTTCGGGAGCTCCCCGAAGACTTTCGGGAGTTCCCCGAAGACTTTCGGGAGTCCCCCGAAGACTTTCGGAAGCTCCCCGAACCGTCAGGGACGTTTTCAGCCGCGGCTGAAAGTTCCCCTGACCGTCAGGGACGTTTTCAGCCGCGGCTGAAAGCTCCCCGAACCGTCAGGGACGTTTTCAGCCGCGGCGGTAAACCTTTTTCACATTTAAGGACTTTAAGGACTTTAAAGTCCTTAAAGTCCTTAGTACTCGCTAAAACCTTGTTGCAAGCGGGTTTGCAAGCTGGAAGCCTGCTTTTAGCTGCGGCGTAGCGGGACGCTACGCCGAACCAATAGTATCTACACATTTTTTTAAATTCGGCTAAATCTTATTTTGAGGCGCTCTGGAGGGATGTGACGATTACATTCTCTTCATTCGTCTTGTCGTCATTGCGAGGCGTAAGCCGAAGCAATCCAGAAAAATAAAGTATAAAATAAGTCTATTTCTGGATTGCTTCCGGCTACGCCGTCGCAATAACGACAAGCGCAGTCATTGCTATTTTTTCAACAATATACTATCGGAAAAATTTGTGTAGATACTATTGACGCCGAACGGGGGAAAACCTTATTTTTACCTAATTTTCAAAACAAAACAACCTCAGTAGCTAATGATTTTCCATCTCCAACCAACCTCATTACCTCATTGTATATTATCCCATAATCCGATGACCTGTAATAATTAGGTAATGAGGTCGGGATGATATTCCACTGCTGCTACTGAGGTTGTTTTGTTTGGGAAATTAGGTAGAAATGAGTTTTTTTAGACTTAGTCTTTTTAAAAAGATTTAAGGTTTTTAAGGGCTTTAAAACCCTTAAAAACCTCATTATTTCTCTATTCTTCGCGTGTGACACCCTCTGAACGAGCGGGACATTATCTCAATCCTTCAGATATTCGTCTATTACTTTTGCGGCTTTACGTCCCGAATCTATTGCTCTCACAACGAGGCTTGCTCCTGTGGTTGCGTCGCCTGCCGTAAACACCTTGTTTACAGAAGTGGCGTAGGGTTTCACTGAGGCGACATTCCCACGATTGTCGTATTTAACGGCGAGTTCGTCGAGAAAGCCTTCATGCACCGGATGTACAAATCCCATGGATAACAGCACCAAATCGGCTTTCAATATTTCCGCCTTATTGGTTTCTTTCATTACGATTCGTCCTTCGGGTGATTTTGTCCACTCAACATGAACAACCTCCACGCCTGTAACATGACCACTGGCGTTTCCTATAAAACGTTTGGTTGCAAGTCCCCAGCGACGTTCACAGCCTTCGAGATGCGAACTTGAAGTTCTTAATACATTAGGCCATAGTGGCCAGGGAGTACTTTCGTTAAAGTCTGTCGGAGGTTTGTCCAGAATTTCGATCTGCGTAACCAAAGCAGCCTTATGACGCACGGAAGTTCCCACGCAATCCGAACCGGTATCGCCTCCGCCTATCACCACAACATGTTTTCCTTCAGCCGATATGCGTTGATCCGGCGCAACCGGCGCTCCGGCAATAACACGATTCTGCTGCTGCAAAAATTCGAGGGCAAAATAAATACCCTTCAATTGTCGTCCTTCCACAGGCAAATCTCTCGGCTGACCCGCCCCAACAGCTATGCACACAGCATCATAACCGTTTAGAATTTGTTTGGTTTTAATGTCTTTACCTGCGGTTATTCCGTTTTTAAATTCCACGCCTTCGGCAGTTAAGACCTTCAATCGGCGGTCGATAACCGTTTTATTCAGTTTAAAATCCGGGATACCAAACCGGAGAAGTCCGCCGGAAGTTTCATCTTTTTCAAACACCGTAACCGTGTGTCCTTTTTGATTCAACATATCGGCTGCGGCTAAACCTGCCGGTCCGGAACCTATCACCGCCACTGTTTTACCGGTGCGTTTTCGCGGTATTCGCGGAACTACATAACCTTCGTTAAAAGCCTTTTCGGCGACGGCGGCTTCGTTTTCACGGATGGTTACAGGTTTTTCGTCGATTTTCAGAACACAACTTTTTTCACACAAAGCAGGGCATACGCGTCCGGTAAATTCCGGAAAGTTCATTGTTCTGTTCAAAATGTTGTATGCTTCCTGCCATTTACCTTTGTATAAGGCATCTTGCCATTCGGGCATTATATTTCCAACCGGACATCCCCAGTGACAAAACGGAACGCCGCAATCCATACAACGGGACGCCTGCAACATCCTGTCTTCGGAATTTAATGTTTGTTCCACTTCTCCAAAATCCGCTATTCTTTCAAGCACAGGTCTGTATCCTGCTTCTTTTCGGGGCGTTGTTAAAAATGCTTTCGGATTACCCATTGTCTTATATTTGTTTAATATTATTTATTTTAGAGGTTTTCATCAGTTGAGCAGTGTTGTTTTATGTTTCAGATATTTCAGAATCAAATAAAATATTACGGAAACAATAGCGCATGTTATCAGAAAGTAGTTATACCGGAAATTACCTCTGACAAGCATTCCCGAAGAATCAAAAATGAAAAATATCAGGAAAATGGCAACCAGTCCGTTTTTCTCTCCTTTTAGCACCTTTTTGTAGTTAAATTTTCCATTCGTCCTTTGATATTGTTTAAAACGAGGGAAAAATGCCGGTGTACAAGCTGCCCATTGCAGGAATTGTTCGTCGAATTTTTTCTTTAAAAACTGTTCTTCCGCATACATAATACGTTCATAATAGATGCAAAAGATGGCGGATACCGCAATAATAAATTCAACGTCCCTGATCAGCAGCGCCACTCCGAACCACATCAAAAAATTGCCCAGATACAGCGGATGCCGCACAATGGAGTATATGCCTTTAATGTTCAACGAATCGGCTACCTGAGTTTTGGTGTTTCTGCCCGAAGTATTGTTTTGGGCATATCCTATGGTATAAATCCTGATTGCTAAACCGATAATGCTTATCAGCAGGCACAGATATTCATAATATATCCATATTGCGGGTTTACCCTGCGGAAACTGTTCCTCCGACTGTTCATGCAAATGAAAAATAAATCCCGGAATCAGGATTATAAACGGCAACCATCCTCTATGTCGGAACAGCCAGTTGCCTTGATTCTCAAATTCTTTTTGTAATTCCATAATGAATTTCAGCCATTAATTTTAATTAATACTTATTTATGTAATCGGTATTTATATTCAATTTATGTTAATAATCATATTCCACCTGTTCGATTTTCTTTTTGATAGCCTCCATTTTTTCTTCATGAAGCACTTTTTTATATTCAATCGGCAACACCTTTATAAAGTGTTTCACATATTCCGTCCAATTGTCCAATATGCGTTTTGCGAAGGGGCTTTTGGTGTGGGCTTCATGAGCGGATATCAGCGAATGAAGTTCTTTGTTGTCTGCCGTATCTTCAACCAGCGACAGTTCCACCATTTCCATGTTGCAGAAATAATCGAAATTATCGTCCATATTGAGTACGTATGCGATGCCTCCGCTCATTCCGGCTGCAAAATTTTTGCCGCACGAGCCGAGTACAACCACTCTGCCTCCGGTCATATATTCGCAGCAATGGTCGCCGACTCCTTCAACAACAGCTATAGCGCCGCTGTTGCGCACACAAAATCGTTCGCCCACTCTGCCGTTGATATACACCTTTCCGGAGGTTGCGCCGTATAGCAGTGTGTTTCCGGCAATGATGTTTTTCTCCGGTTCAAAAGTGCTGCCTGTTGGAGGCGTCACAATTATGTGTCCGCCCGACAAACCTTTGCCTAAGTAGTCGTTAGCCTCGCCTTCGAGCCTGAATGTTATGCCTGCCGCCAGAAAAGCTCCGAAACTTTGTCCTGCCGAGCCTTTGAATGTTATTTTTACGGTATTTTCGGGCATACCTGCATTGCCGTACAGTCCGGCGACTTCGCCCGAAAGCATAGTTCCCACCGAGCGGTCGGTGTTGGCTATTGTCATTTCGTCCGACACGGGTTTAAGCCGTATCAGCGCCGGTTTAACCCGTTCGATCAACGATATATCCATAATATTATTGATTTTATGTTCCTGCGGAGTGGTAAATTTCAAATCGTTTTTGAGGTCTTTGTCAAAATACAGAAGTTTGGAGAAATCCAATTTTTGCGCTTTCACGTTACCTGTTTCAATTCTTTCGATGAGGTCTGCCCTGCCGATTATTTCGTCCAGACTGCGGTATCCCATGTTTGCCAGATGTTCGCGTACTTCCCGTGCAAGGAATGTGAAAAAGTTTATCAGATATTCGTGTTTACCCGTGAAACGTTTGCGCAATTCGGCGTCTTGTGTTGCAACTCCCACAGGACAGGTGTTCAGGTGGCATTTTCTCATCATCACGCAACCCAGAACAATGAGGGCGCTTGTGGCGAAGCCAAATTCTTCGGCGCCCAAAAGCGCGGCAATAACAATATCTTTTCCTGTTTTCAGTTGTCCGTCGGTTTGCAGGCGGATAAACTTTCGCAGGTCGTTAATCACAAGTGTTTGTTGCGTTTCCGCCAATCCTATTTCTCCCGGCAAACCGGCGCGATATATCGAACTCACGGGGCTTGCTCCCGTGCCGCCTTCGCATCCGCTAATCACAATCACATCGGCTTTGGCTTTGGCAACGCCGGCGGCAATTGTACCTACGCCTGTTTCCGACACAAGTTTAACGCTGATTCGCGCCGACGGATTTATGTTTTTCATATCAAATATCAGTTGAGCCAAATCTTCGATGGAATATATATCATGATGCGGCGGGGGCGATATCAGCGATATTCCGGGTATGGAGTGGCGTGTTGCGGCAATCACCTTATCGACCTTATATCCCGGCAATTGTCCTCCTTCTCCGGGTTTAGCTCCCTGTGCTATTTTGATTTGAATTTCGTCGGCATTGACCAGATATTCGGCAGTGACGCCGAAACGTCCGGAGGCGATTTGTTTTATTGCGCTGCGTTTATTCAATCCGTCCTCGCCGATTTTGAAGCGTGCGGGGTCTTCGCCGCCTTCGCCCGTGTTGCTTTTCCCGTTAAGGGTGTTCAGGGCGACGGCTAAAGCCTCGTGCGCTTCCCGGCTTATCGAACCGAAGGACATGGCGCCTGTAACAAAGCGTTTTGTGATGCTTTCCGTCGGTTCAACCTCCGATATATCAATGGGATTTTTTCTGTAAGTGAGAAAATCTCTTAAAAACACGGGAGATGGTTTGTTATCTACAATATTTGTATATTCTTTAAACAGCGAATATTCTCCTGTTCTTGTCGCCATTCTGAGTTTGGAGATAGTTTCGGGATTCCACGCATGACTTTCTCCTGTTTTTCGATACGTATATATTCCCATATTGGCTAAATAGTTGGCGACATGTTTGTTTTCAAACGCTGCGGAATGTTTCACAAGCATATCTGCCGTAATTTCTTCGATACCTATTCCTCCGATGCGGGAGTTCATTCCTTTGAAATATTTTTCAAGCGTTTCCTGATTCAGTCCCACGGCTTCGAAAATCTGTGCGCCGCGATAGCTTCGCAATGTGGAGATGCCCATTTTCGACATCACTTTAAATAATCCTTTACGGATGGATTTTATATAGTTTTTTTCGGCTGTTGCATAGTCGTTGCGTATTTCGCCTCTGCTCGACAAGTCGTCAAGAATGGAAAATACCATGTATGGATTGACGGCGGTGGCGCCAAAGCCGAACAGCAGGGCGAAATGCATCACTTCAAATGCTTCTGCCGTTTCCACTATGATGGCTATTTGCATCCTTTTGCGTTTGGTGATTAAGTAATGATGCACGGCAGATACCGCCAGGAGCGATGGAATGGCGACTTTGTCGGCATCTACGCTTTTATCGCTTAATATTATATAATTATATCCGTCGATTACGGCTTTTTCGGCGTTACTGCATAAATCTTCTATAGCCGATTTCATTCCTTCGGCGCCTTTACGCGCCTCGAATACGGTGGGTAACGACAAGGCTCTAAATCCCTTATATCCCAGATTTGCCAGAATATCAAGATCGGTATTGTTTATGACCGGCGGACTAAGTTTCACCATTTTACACAGATCCGGGGAGGGTTCAAGCAAATTTGTATCCTGCCGACCTATATACAGCGAAAGCGACATCACAAGTTCCTCACGTATAGGGTCAATGGGGGGATTGGTGACTTGTGCGAACAATTGTCGGAAATAGTTATACAGCGATTGCGGTTTCTCCGAAATTACCGCCAAAGGGGTATCGTTGCCCATGGAACCTATCGGTTCTTTTGCTTCCGTTGCCATTGGAACGATTATCCGTTCAACGTCTTCTTTGGTGTATCCGAAAGCGTGCAGAAAGGCGTTGTGGTTATTGATTTTGTGCTTAACCACTCGCCCCGAAGATATTTCCGACAGGATTATTCTGTTTTTTGCCAGCCATTCCTTATAGGGATAGGCTGAAGCGAGTTCTTCTTTCAGTTGGGAATCGTAATATACTTTTCCTTCCAAGGTATCAATCATCAGCATTTTACCGGGGCGCAAACGACCTTTTTCTTTGATTTCTTCGGCGGCAAAAGGTAATACTCCCGCTTCGGATGCAATGACGATGGTATTGTTTTTGGTGATCAGATAACGTGTTGGTCGCAAACCGTTTCTGTCTAACATTCCTCCGGCGTATCTTCCGTCGGTAAACAGCAGGGTTGCGGGTCCGTCCCAAGGCTCCATTATTATGGAGTGATATTCGTAAAAGGCTTGTAGGTCTTTTGATATGGGATTTTTATCGTTCCAGCTTTCGGGAACGAGCATTGCCAAAGCATGTGGCAAACTTTTGCCTGCCATGACAAGGTATTCGAGCACATTGTCAAGCGAAGCGCTGTCGCTCATGCCTTCCTGCACAACGGGGAAAACATAATCTCCCAATTCGGGCGAACTTAGAATACTTTCCCGTGCCTGCATCCAGTATCTGTTTCCACGAATGGTGTTTATTTCTCCATTGTGTCCCAGCAATCTGAAAGGTTGCGCCAGGCTCCAGGTCGGGAAAGTGTTGGTGCTGAAACGGGAATGAACCAGAGCTAATCCGCTTGTGAAGTAGGGATTATTCAGATCGGTGAAATATTGTCGCAACTGCACCGAAGTCAGCATTCCCTTGTAGGTGATGCGTTGCGACGAGAGGCTGACGATGTAAAAATTTTTCCCTTTCAAAGATGGAATTGAGTCTGTTCGTTTCTCGATTTTTTTTCGGGCGATATATAGTTTTAGCTCTAATTTATCGGTATTTTCTTTGCTTACCACATATATTTGCTTTATGTCAGGTTCCGAATTTCTTGATATTTCGCCCAATATTTCGGCATTCACAGGCACATCTCTTACTGCCAGCAAAGACAATCCATCGTCGGATAATGTTTCTTTGATTATGTCAAGACACAGATCGGATAATTTTTTTTCTTTCGGCAGAAATACCATGCCTGTACCGTATTTTCCCAACGCCGGTACGGGTATTCCTTGCAACAGAGTAAATTCATGAGGGATTTGCAGAGTTATTCCGGCTCCGTCCCCTGTTTTATTATCGGCGCTTTCGGCGCCGCGATGCAACATGTTTTCAAGAATTTGTAATCCTTTTTCAACAATATCATGCGATTTGTCGCCATTGATGTTTGCTAAAATTCCTACTCCACAGGAATCATGTTCCAAATCGAGATTATATAAACTTTTTTCTCTCATAACTATTTTGACGAATATGTACTTTTCACACTAAATTTTCAAAAAATATATTTTTTTTCACACTAAAAATTTGTGATTTTTTCACAAAAATAACCGAATAAGTAAACGATTAAATATCCGGTTCCACACATTTAGAGCGCACAATGTTAGTAAAATAATTTCAATATAAGGAAATATTTTTCACATTTTATTATAAACCGCAATTAAACAAACTATTACAAATCCGATGTTTTAACCCTAATCGGCACAATATTGTCGAATGTGAGGTGTGAAGTTGGGAATTAAAGGACTGAAATGACACTGCAAAGTTCATCGTTTATAGTTCATCGTTTATCGTTCACCGTTCACCGTTGATTGTTTCAGGATACTATAAGTATTATTGCCTTCACTGCACAGCAGATCGAGGATGCTAAGGTTGGGTTGAAATGCGAATTTACTGCCGAATACCTGATAATACGGCACAACAGTGAAACAGGGGTCGTTGAGTTTGGTTTTGGGATTTATTGAAGTTCTGTAGTCACGGTCGTAATCGTGGGTATAGCTGCCGGACAGACAGATATCCGCTCTGATGCTTGTCAGTTCGAGAAGCGTATTAAGTAAGTTGCGATTGAAATCAAACAGAAATTCTTCTTTTTTTTCATAAAAGGGCAATAAATCGTCGGCATAATACTCAAAAAAAGGAGATGAGCCATAAGCTGAAATTATTGTCCGTCGGTGGATTTTTTGCCAATCATCGGTATAATCAATTCTAACATCCCGGATTTTAATCTTCGGGGCGCAGTGTTTCACAGGAATGGAGAGCGACATTACGCCGTTGGCGGTCAATATTTCGCATCGGTTTCTATATGTTTGTTTCAAATAGTTTTCGTGTTGTTCGAGAGCAACCGTTCCGTGCAGCAATTTTGTGAAATATTGCACATTGGGCAAATATGCCGTAGAGAGTATTATTCTGTAATTTTTCGTCGTTTCCATCGCCTGTGTGACCACATCCAATATTCGGGTTTATTATATACAACCTGTTCGATATGTTGTAAATATCGATCCGTGAGTTCGTTTTCGGACATTTCCTGCGGGTTGTCGCATATCGGAACAAAGGTTAATTCGTAATATCCCTTCTTCACCTTTTGCATGTCCACAAACACGACTGCGGCGTTGAATCTCTGCGCAAACTTTGCGGGTCCCGTAAATACCGGCGTGCCGTCAATCCCAAGAAACGAGGTATAGTACCACGTGTTGTTATTTCCGGCAGGCGATTGGTCGGCGACTAAATATATAAGCGCCGGATGTTTGCGGATTTCGGCGACTATCGGTTTTAAATTACTCATTTCAACCGGAATCCCTCCAAATCTCGACCTTATGTCATAAAACAGTTTGTTGAATATCTTATTATTCATCTTTTTATATACTTCCATTATTTTATGATTGCAAAACATCTGGAATCCGTAGCCCCACTCCCAATTTGCATAATGACTTGTGACGCCCACAATATGCCTGCCTTCGGCGTAGTATTTGTTCACCGATTCGGGATTTGTGTAACGAACCCGCCGTTTGATTTCTTTTTCCGAAATATACAGGGAATACGCAAGTTCTACGAATATTTCGGACAGGTGACGGTAATATTTTTTGGCGATTAATGATATTTCCGCCTCAGTTTTGGCGGGAAACACCATGCGCAAATTCGATTCTATCACTTTTTTTCTGTATCGAACAACATATACCAACAAAAAATAGATGAAATGCGCAAACATATATCCCCATTCGAGAGGAATGAGCGAAACGGCGAATAACACTGCTTTCAGGCATTTGTAGCCTAAATCCGACATTTTATATTTCATATCCGCGGGCTTGATTCATACTTAGTAAATTCAAACGATTCGATGAATCGGAATCATTGAACTTACCGTAAATCGGGTTATTCACAATTCGGGAAAAATTTCGATAACAGTTCTATCATCTGTTTGCTTAAATCGGAGTTTCCTGTTGCCAACACACTGTGATTGCCGTATATATAATTGTCGCCTCCGGTGAAGTCGGTGACAACCGCTCCGGCTTGTCGGGCTATCAGCACGCCTGCGGCTACATCCCAGGGGTTTAGATCGGTTTGATAGAAAACCTCTGCCCTGCCGCACGCCACAAATGCCAAATCCGCCGCCGCCGAGCCAAGACGTCTTACTCCATGCGAATGGAATGTCAGATGTTTCATCGCCTCCATATAATTATTGACCTTTTCCCCTATCTTATAAGGAAATCCGGTTATCATCAAGGCGTCGGCGACGGAGGCGACGGGCGAGGATTTTATTTCACTGCCGTTCAGATATGCCTTACCGCCCCGCCACGCATAGAAACATTCGTCGGTGGGGACAATATACACCACTCCCACAATGGGAATCCCGTCCTCCGTCAAGGCGATGCTAACGGCATAAGGACTAAGCCCGTGTATATAGTTTGTTGTGCCGTCCAGAGGGTCTATCACCCAGGTGTATTTGCTGTTTTGCGACTGAACTACTGTACCTTCTTCCGTCAAAAAACCGGCATTGTTCACAAGCGGAAGCAGCTGTTCGACAATTAATTCTTCGGATTTTTTGTCCACATACGAAACGAAATCGTTTGTTCCTTTTGTTTCTATTTTATCTGTCGAAAAGTTTTTCCTTTCATTTAGCATGAATGTGCCTACAGAGCGTGCGATTTCGCACACCGCCTCACAGATTTCTTTAGTTGTATCAACCATATTTTTATTTATATACTATAATTTTAAGTTTATTTCTTTGTTAATCTTAACCATATTTTGACGTTATTACCATAATAGGATCTTGAGCCTGATGCGGGTTCCTGTTTATATACAACGGAATTAAGGCTGTCGGTGACTGTTTTAATTCCTTTGTCGAAAACGAGGAGGTAGTTTTGCGAATTTTCTATGATAAGATCCTCGGCTTGCTGTTTCGGCAAACCGATGAGGTCGGGAACAAGAAGTCGGGTCGAATCTGTGGGATTCAAGCCAAGTTTCAGGTCGATATATTCGCCTACGGAGAGCAATATTCCGGGTTCTGCTTTTGAACCTTTGTACATTTGTTGCAGTACATTATTTGTTGCATAATCATCTACATACAACAATTTGCCTACTCTAAATCCTTTAGTAATCAGCTCTGTTTTGGCTCGTCTTAAGGAATAGCCTTCAACCTTGGGCAGAGCTTCCTTTTTTGGCGAAAGAGCGTTCATTGTCAGGAATATCTTTCTGTTTTTTTTGACATGCGTCCCGGCTTCGGGATTTTGCAAAAAAACCGTACCTCTCGGTACATCGACACGAAATACGGAGTCGATGATTTCAATTCTCAGGTTGGATTTGTGGGCGATAACCCGAACCGAATCAAGATGTTTCCCTCTGAAATCCGGCAAGGGAGACGATTTCCCGTGTCGGGTAAAAACATCTAAAAAGATGCTGCTGCAAATCAATAGCGCTATAACTGTAATAGCGGCAAGAAATATATTTTTAAGCAATATATTTCCCCAAAATCTTGTCCAAAATTTTTTTTTCATATACTTCAAAGTATTAAATAATGCCCGACAATCGCCTCCGTCAATCTTTTTATTTTATGAGTTATCATCGGATGTTATGTTGTTTTATGTTCATAATAATGTAGCTGTAATATTTCAATTTTCGGAGTTCAATTGTGTAAAATCAATTTCCGGAGCTTTTCCTGTTGCCGGACGACTGAGTGGAGTTCCGATTGTGGTGTAATCGTTAAGAAATCCGCAATTTTGCAGGAAGAATCTTCCGTTTTCAACTCCTCCTTTATAATCCATTCGAGCCTGTTGTCGGGCGGTATTGTCGGCGGAGAACCTCGCTTCGGTTATCTCTATCCACTTGCCGTTCACGGTACGCGCCCATTGATTGTGGAAAAATCCTTTTCTTGACAGGTGTCCCTTTTCGTTATCGAAATTTTCCAGAAACGAGTGAGCGCCCGTATAGTAAGTGTCTGTTTTTGGGCGCAACCACGAAGCCAGCAGTATCCAGCGGTTTTCGTCGCCATGGAAATATGCGGTATAGACGGTTGAGCCTTTACCGTCGGGACGGATTTTTGTGAGAAATCCGTATGTATTTCCTGTTTTCCACGGATATATCATATAGCTTTGTCCACCCGCGCCTTCGTTTCCAAATTCTCCGGTTCTGACATTTTCGCCTTTTTTCAAAAGTTTCACTTTCATGTCTTCCGGAATATCTTCCGGATTATCGGTGCGAAACGGACTCCAAACCGAAAACAGTACTCTTCGTTCCGTGTGGCTGTTGATTTGTATTCCGAAATAGCCTTCTCCAAATCCGTTTGACATGTAGTATGTTCCTGCGGGGGATTTTTCTTCCGGCACGGTAATTTCGTTGTAAAACCATTCTATGTTTTCGTCCTTCGGAAGCGGATAAGCGAGGTGTACCGAGGGTCCTCGCCGTCCCCAGTAGAAATCGAAGCTGTTTACAAAATGCAGTTTTCCCTTAGCTGCCTCTCCGCTGATTAACAATTTATTTATGTCGGCATACGAATTTCCCGCTTTTGCGATACCCCGCAGGTCAATTTTTATATAACCGGTATCTTTAACGAAAACCGTACCTGCATATATGGTGTCGTTTTTGTTGGAGTTCAGTTTCACGGTGAATTGTTTTTCAAGATATTTAACGCTGACGGTTGATTTATCGGCATTGCCGTATGTCAGGAACAGATTCAGTTTGCCTGTGGAGGAGGTTCTGAAATAGACGCTGTAAACATCGGACGAATCGCTCCATCCTCTTATTCCTTCGTCTTTGACAGTGCGTTTTCTACGGGTTT
>JAISRS010000498.1 GCA_031273485.1 Prevotellaceae bacterium | reverse complement strand
TAAACGCTCTTATATTTTTGTGTTTACGATATTATTAATCGCAGTCTGTTGTGCAAACAATAAACCGAAAGAAATAATTTCCGTAAATGCTTCGACCATGACGGTGAAAAAATTACCCGAACCGCGAAACATCCCTTCGGAAATAATTGCAAAATTCGCCGGATGGACAATCGATTCCGTCAGCTGTATTGAAAATATCGCCGGAGCGTCAAGATTCCTGATAAAAGGTACGGGAAAAGAAGACGTTGCGAAAAAAAGCATGAGGGTGCAATCCATAGATGTGCAAACCGACAGCGTGCGGAAGGAAATCTGGTCGTATGTGATTTTAAACGATATTGTGAAAGACCGCCCTTTTGAACTTGAAGCGCTGTATATTCCAACGGCGGGAACGGTTCTGGTTTATGAATCAAAGGGCTGTCAACAAAAAAAAGACGATAAGACGGACGTGATGCTGATATCGAAACAGGATCTAAAACTTAGAATGATTAATTATTGCGACAGTTCGCCGCTTACTCTGAATATCGCCACGGGAGTGAATCCGGGCGACAAAAAAAAGTCGGGAGATAAGAAAACTCCCGAAGGGATTTTTACCGTTTACGCAATACACGACGCTTCGGAATGGGACTATGATTTCAATGACGGAAAAGGTAGAATCAAAGGAACTTATGGGAAATATTTTGTGCGATTTAAGGAACATTATCATATAGGCGTACACGGAACGCACCTGCCTGAAACGCTTGGCTCAAGAGCCACCGAAGGCTGTATCCGCCTGCATAACGAGGATATAGAACGAATTGTTCCGATGATTTCCCGTTCCAAAACCCTGATTATCGTAACTCCCGCAATAGAGGATATTGAGGAAAATATAAGGATGGAGGTCTAAGATACATTAAATGAATTGCAAAATAGGAGATAAAGTCAGATTTTTGAACGATGTGGGAGGAGGTACCGTATCGAAAATAATAAATTCCAACCTCGTGAATATTATCGACGAAGACGGGTTTGAAATACCTGTTTCCGTGTGGGATATTATTGTTGTGAGTACAAACGAAACGTATAAAGCCTCGCCGCCGGAACCTGTCGCCAAAAACCGGAGCATGAAAGTGGAAAAAGTTGCCGAACCTTCGTCGATACAGGCAAGTCCCGTGAATATCGACGGCGACGATTACGAACTGCTGCTCGCTTTTATCCCCAAAAACGAGGAAACAACTGTTACGGACGCCGGTTTTGATTTGTATTTCATCAACGACAGTCCGTTTTATTGCATGTACGCCGTTTCGCACCGAACGGTTTCCGGCAAATTGAAGTTGCTGAATAAAAGCGATGCCGAACCGGACACAAAGGAATATGTCTGTAGTTTGACGGAGGCGGATTTAAACTCCAAACTCAATCTGAATATAGTATGCTTCTTCTATAAACACAAGGAATATCAACCTCATCAACCCGAACAAATAGACGTGAACGTGAATCCGGTGAAACTCATGAAAAAATCATCGTTCACCGAAAACGATTTTTTTGAAGATAAGGCTTATATTTTAAAAATTGCAACAAGTCACGTTCCCGCTTTTGAGATTAAGATTGATCCTAAAGCATTGGAAAAAGCTATCAAACAAAAACAGGATAATAAAATTATCCCGCCCCAACCCGCCCCGAAATCGGTACCGGAAATAGAAGAAATAGATTTACACATCGAAGAACTTGTGGAAACGGAACAAGGCATGGATAACGGAGATATATTCAGACTGCAAATAGCGCATTTCACAAAAGAACTGGAACGAGGACTAAACTCCGGAATCAAACGCATGGTATTTATTCACGGAGTAGGCAACGGCAAACTTAAACGCGAAATCATCAAACTCCTCAACACTCATTACGCAGGCAGAGTACACTATCAGGACGCTTCATTCAAAGAATACGGCTACGGCGCAACAATGGTCATCCTGAACTGATGCCAATAGCCACGATTTTTTTCTTCCACGTTTTTTTTTTAATCTACGAATTACACGCGATAGACATGCAGCCGACAGACGCGAATATGCAGCCGACAGACGCGAATACGCAGCCGTCAGACACGAATACGCAGCCGTCAGACACGAATACGCAACCGTCAGACACGAGTCGACGGTGGTTGCGGTTTTTTTATTTTGCGGAGCTATATTAATTTTTTCTATCTTTGCGCCGTTAAAATTATTTAAGATGAAAATACAGCAATTGTACGATTTGCAGCAGGATATCAATCGTTTGATTATAGCCGGGAGTAAATTCGCTAAAGACGATCCCCGCTTGCAAAAACAAATACAGGTCTTTAATAAATTGGGAGAAAAAGCGCCGGTATTCAAAAAAATAGCCGAAGGCATAGAAAATCTTGTTGGCGCAGATATTACCGATTCGGCGGATAAACTGTCGGATATAAGCGTTCTGCTTTACTCGGTGCTTTATACGCAGGGCGAAACCGTTGAAGATTCGACAAATGCCGAAGGCTCAACAAAATTAGAACCGATACTGCCTTTGGACGACATCCGCACCGATAAGTCGTATATGACGTTAAAACCTGTGATAGAGGCTCTGTCCACGCGCCGATCCGGCAGATTGGAGGTTTTGAAAAACGCTTTTGAAAATAATCTGTTAAACGATTTCAGAATTTATCATTTGCTGGATATTGCTCTGGAAGATAAATACAACGACTTGGCGGATTATGTCGAAACGGTAATTATCCCTTCAATAGGAAAACCAATGCTGCCCGTTCTTCTCAAAAATTTCAATTATAAAGATACTGTTGGCGATGTTCGCAGATTTCGCCTGTTGAACGAACTGAATTATCCCAAAATTCGGGAAACGATTGAGGAAATTTTTGCAGGGAAATCAAAACGTCTGCAAACGGAGGCAATAACAGTAATGAGCAAAAATCCCGAAAAGGAAGACCTCCTGATTAAATTCTCAAGCAACAGGCGTAAACCTGTACACACGGCTGCACGGCAATCTTCGGAAGATTTGGATACCGCAAACGCACAACAGAATACTGTATAAAAAAATCATACGCAATGAAATTAACTGCTCAAGACATAGAAACATTGGCGTCGAATGCCTCTGTGACGCAAAAAGGAAAAGAATTGGCAAGTCATAATAAATTTTCCAATCTGAAAATTACCGCAGACGGAACTTTCCTCTGGGGCGAATGTTCGGGAAGCGGCAAAAATCCCTATTTCTGTTCGGCGGATTTTGCCGATGAACATAAGCCGGTCTTTCGCTGCAACTGCCCAAGCCGACAGTTTCCGTGCAAACACAGCACAGGGCTTTTGTTCGCTTTTCAAATGGGACAGAAATTCAACATCGCCGAAATCCCAGCAGAGATAGTCGATAAACGACTCAAGATAGAGAACCGTGCGGTGAAAAAGGAAAATCCGACATCGGAAACATCGGGAACAACCGCAAAACCGGCAGACGCAAGACGTATTGTTAAAAAGATTGAGTTGCAACTGTCGGGAATCGAAACTGCGCAAAAACTCCTGCAAAATATCATGCTGACGGGATTGTCGGGAATCGACGCAAGTCTAAACAAAATGCTCGACAATCAGATTAAAGAACTTGGCAACTATTATATAGGCGGCATACAGACTGCCTTTAATGATGTGCTGACGGAACTGCGCGGCACGCATAAGTACGAATATACCGATGCGATTGAATGTCTGAACTACCTGTGGGCGCTGCTCAAAAAGAGCAGGGAATATCTGATCTCAAAAAAGGAAAATCCCGCAGCTCCTCCGGATTTAACCTCTGCCATAGAGGAACAGACGGGTTATGTGTGGAAACTTACCGACCTGATGCAATACGGTCTTTATGAAGAAAATGCGGAAATAGTGCAACTCTCCTACCACAGTTACTCTAACGCTTCCCGACAGGAGTATATCGACGAGGGTCACTGGTTTAATCTCAAAAACGGCAAGATATACAAATCACAGATTTACCGACCGTATCGAACATTGCGCCATATTCAGGAAGGTAACTCCTGCCTTGACGCCCTGCAACTGCCGAAACTCTTCATATATCCCGGAAATGTCAATCCCCGCGTGCGCTGGGAATATTTCAAAACCCGTCCCGTAGATGCCGGCGACAGACAAAAAATAATCGCAGCGGCAGCGTCGAACTATGCAGAGATGGTTAAAACCGTAAAATCCACAATCAAAAATCCGCTGATGGACAAAAATCCCGTTATGCTGCTGCAATTAAACAGGGCTTTTGTTGCAGGCAAACACATTGTGCTGGAGGATAAAAACGGAAACCGGCTAACTCTCGCCGATTTTTCCAAACAACAAATCGAAACCGAGGCGTTGTTACAGTCGATTTTACCCGAAGATTGTGAAAATTACGCGCTCACCGTTATGGCAAAAAACGAAGTCAAAACCGGAATGTTGTATTTCACAGCCCTGTCGGTGATCACTCCCAATAAAATAATCCGCCTGCTGTATTGAGATTATCCCGATTGCACAAAATATTTTTTTATAAACAATTTTTAATTACAAATTAATTACAAATTTCCACATGTCGATAAACATAACTATTTATACAGATGGCGCCTCCAAGGGGAACCCCGGACCGGGAGGCTATGGAACCATACTCATGTCGGGGCAACACAGAAAAGAACTCTCCGAAGGTTATGCTCTCACAACCAATAACCGAATGGAACTGCTCGCCGTTATTGCCGGATTGGAGGCTCTGAAATTCGACGACTGTAATGTGACGGTTTACAGCGATTCCAAATACGTGGTGGACGCCGTTGAAAAAAAATGGCTCAACGCCTGGGTGAAAAACAATTTTAAAAATAAAAAAAACAGCGACCTGTGGCTAAGATACCTCAAAGCAGCACAAAAACATACCGTAAGATTTATCTGGGTGAAAGGTCATAATGGAAACATTTTCAACGAACGCTGCGACCAACTCGCAGTTCAGGCATCCGAAGCTCCTAATCTTAAAGAAGATGCTTGGTATGTGCAAAATGGGGTGGATTGAAGGCTTATGGGGTTTAAGGACTTAAGGTCTTTAAAGTCTTTAAGATTATATGACGACAAAAATCTTATTTTGGGGATTCCCAAAAACAAATGAAAAATACCCGAAACGCGAGCGTTTTACTCCTAAATAAAAAATTCACACACGGATACAAGTGTATCTTGCCGCTCGCGCGGATTTGTAATCCGTGCGTCCCCGCCGATGTGCGTGGAACAGCAGTGAACGGATGCGGCAGCACGGGTTGCAAACCCGCGCAAGCGGAGCGCTCCCACTGTTAGGGGGAGCGCTTCCACTTTAAGGTCTTTAAGGACTTTAAAGACCTACCAATGACAAAATCACACAATCGTCTGGAATACAGGAAGGGGCAACTCTTAAGAGAGGATTGTCATTATCTCTTGTTTATTGCTTGCAATATTAACCCTACCAATGACG
>JAISRS010000497.1 GCA_031273485.1 Prevotellaceae bacterium | reverse complement strand
GGGAAACTTCTGAAAACTTGATTTTTCGGGGCAGACACGTTTTTAGAAGTTACCTGTTACAAACAGTTGTTAAAAAATAATATGCTCGAATGAACTGAAAAAAAGATTAAATGTTTTATTGAACATGAAAAAAGACAAAAATAAATTATACGGCATGAAAAAAATAATTCTTACGGAAATCTCTCAAAACTGCTTTTCCGGCATTCAATGTCAATTTTATCAATTTCCAACCCTTCATTTACAACGGGTAAACGCCTGTTTGGTAATCCTGTCAGTAGTGAAAAAACAAGTTTTTAGAAGTTTGCTTATTTATATGGTTTTGTTTGGCTGGGCAGGCATAAATAACGGGCATACACAGAATGACGACATCCCTGTGGCTCCGGATAAATACCGGAAACCCAGAGGATATGACCCTCTAAAAAACAGTTATGAACATTCGTTACCCGAACTGAAAAAGAAATTTTCCGAAACAATGATCCGACGCGCTGCAACGGAATATAACCGACTGACGGAAATCAATAACAATGGCAAATGGAAACCGACGGCAGAATCCATCGACGCTCACAAAACGCCCGAATGGTTCGAGGACTGCAAATTCGGCATGTTTATCGACTGGGGACTCTGGTCGGTGGCGGGATGGGCGCCGCAAAAAGATAAAGCCGTATGCTATCCGAATCTGTATGAATTGGAAATCTACGAAAATCTGGATTTCATAAAATATCATGCTAAAAATTGGAGTAAAGACTTTGAAAGGGACGATTTTATACCATTTTTCACTGCCAAAAACTTCAACCCCGAACGTTTGGTGGATTTGGCAGCCGAATCGGGCGTTAAATATATCATTCCGGCTTGTAAACAGTTCTCCGGATTTTGTTTATGGTCATCATCCTACACCTTTAGGGACGCCGAAGACATGCAACGAAAAAATATTATTGAACCCCTGGCAAAAAGATGTAAAAGTAAAGAATTGAAATTTGGATTTTATTTCAGCCTCGACGAATGGGAATATCCCGTGATAAACGGCGCAGGCGCACTGGAATATCGCAGGTGGGGCGGAACAATGTATCCTTATACTCCCGAAATAGAGAAAAAAGCATCGGGAAAAGTCGCCGTAAAAAATTTCGCAAAAGAGTATATCATTCCTCAGGCTATTGAATTTATCGACGCCTATAATCCCGACATATTATGGTATGACGGCGAATGGGATACTCCGGCGGAACAGTCGGGCAGCTACGAAATCGCCGCCTATTTCTACAACAAAACCGAAGGAGAAAAAGAAGTCGCCGTAAACGACCGCTACGGAACAATCAACGGCAAATGGCTGCGCGCCGTAAGAGGCGATATTTTCACCGGCGAATACGACAGCATACAAAAAGAACTGAAAAATAACCGTGTACGGGAAGAAAAACGGGGAATGAGCCGCTCGTTCGGATTCAATTGGCAGGATTCCGAAAAAAATATCGACACATCCAAAGAGTTAATCAACACATTTGTTGATATTGTTTCGCAGGGAGGAAATCTGCTTTTGGTTGTAAATCTTGACGGACAGGGCGCTTTGCCGGAAATTCAGGAAAAACGCTTAAAAGAAATAGGCAAATGGCTTAAGATTAACGGCGCCGGGATTTATTCCACAAGAACCTACACGGTGGCTTCGGAAGGCGACATTCGCTATACCCGCAGCAAAGACAATAAAACGGTGTATGCCATTTCTCTCGGATGGCCCGGGAAACAGCTTACGCTGAAGTCGGTGAAACCTGCCGACGGCTCCGACATTTATCTGCTGGGCGAAAAAGAACCTTTGGAATGGAATTACGACAACGGAGCAACAACTATTACTCTGCCGGACAAACTTCAAAAGGAATCGAACCGCCCGTGTCGTGACGCCTACACATTCAGTATTCAAAAAACAATAAATAACTAATAAGTATCATGTTAAAAAGACTATTTAGAACCAAAGACATAACCGCTATATTGAAAGAATCGGAAAACGAGAGTAACTCCGGAGGAGGATTAAAAAGGGCGCTAACCGCCACAAATCTCGTGGCATTGGGAATCGGGGCAATTGTCGGCGCAGGGATTTTTGTCATCACAGGGCAGGCGGCGGCTAATTATGCAGGTCCCGCCCTAACAATCTCCTTTGTTATCTCCGCCATGGGATGTATTTTTTCGGCAATGTGTTACGCCGAATTTGCAGCAATGATTCCCGTTTCGGGCAGCGTATATTCCTACAGCTACGCCACTATGGGAGAATTGCTCGCCTGGTTCATAGGCTGGGACTTGATTCTGGAATATCTTTTTGCGTGTTCCGCCGTGTCGGTTGCCTGGTCGGGTTATATGCAAAGTCTGCTGCACGGATGGGGTATATCTCTGCCCCACAGCATCTCGGCTTCCACTTTAGACCACATCAATGGAAGCTGGGTGTTTACGGGCAGCGTAATCAATTTTCCCGCCGTTTTTATCGTTGCCGTTGTAACTGCCTTCCTGATAGGAGGAATCAAACAATCGGCATTTGTGAACAATATCATTGTTGTGATTAAAGTAAGTGTGATATTATTGTTCATAGGATTTGGGATTTCGTATATTAATGTTGATAACTGGACGCCGTATATTCCTGAAAATACGGGCGAATACGGTCATTAGCTGGAGCGGGATATTTCGCGGCGCTGCATTAGTATTTTTTGCCTTTCTGGGATTTGACGCACTGTCCACCGCCGCTCAGGAAACCCGCAATCCACAGAAAAATATGCCTAAGGGAATTTTAATATCATTGATTATATGCACCTTGCTCTACATAAGTGTCACCGCCATACTCACCGGAATAGTGAACTACAAGGCATTAAATGTAGATGCGCCCATAGCTGTGGCTATCGATCAGGCAGGAGAAGGACTTGCATGGTTGAGTCCGTTTATCAAATTAGGCGCTATTGCGGGACTTAGCTCCGTTATCTTAGTGATGATGCTGGGGCAAACTCGCATCTATTATGCTATCTCGAAAGACGGTATGCTTCCGAAAATGTTTTCGAAAATACACGGCAAAACCGGCTCTCCGTACAATGCCACCATCTTTGCAAGCATAGCTACAGGACTGATTGCGGGAATATTTCCCTTGAATGTCTTAAACGAACTGGTTTCCATAGGCACCTTAATGGCATTCACCATTGTGTGCGTATCGGTGGTGGTATTGCGTAAAACGCAACCCAATTTGTCGCGTCCGTTTAAAGTGCCGTTCACACCGTTTAT
>JAISRS010000350.1 GCA_031273485.1 Prevotellaceae bacterium | reverse complement strand
GAATTTAAAAACTAATGATGAATATTCGGAGATAAAGTATATATTTGCGCCCAAATTAAACGAGATATAAATTGACTATAAAAAAATTTTAAAAAAAGACATGGAACAAAAAAAACGTGTATATTTCTTCGGAAATAGAACTGCCGAAGGAAATGGAAATATGAAAGAACTCCTTGGAGGAAAAGGAGCTAATCTTGCAGAAATGAATCTTATCGGCGTCCCGGTACCTCCGGGATTTACCATTACCACCGAGGTTTGTAATGAATACTATACGCATGGTGAAGATGCCGTGATAGAAACAATTAAAAAAGATGTAGAGACAGCAATGCTCAAAGTTGAGGCGGCTGTGGGAGGTCCGAAATTCGCCGACAGCAATAACCCTCTGCTTGTTTCGGTTCGCTCCGGAGCGCGCGCCTCGATGCCCGGAATGATGGATACTATCCTGAATCTCGGACTGAACGATCAGGTTGTGGAAGTTATTGCCGACAAAAGCGGAAATCCCCGTTTTGCATGGGATTCGTATCGCCGGTTTGTGCAAATGTACGGCGACGTGGTTCTGGGATTAAAACCCGAAAAAAAGGAAGACCACGACCCCTTTGAAGTAATTATCGAACAAATGAAGAAAGAAAAAAATGTGGTTTTAGACACAGAACTTTCTGCCGATGATTTAAAAACATTAGTAACACGCTTTAAAGCCGCCGTGAAGGAAAAAACAGGAAACGATTTTCCCACCGACCCCTGGCAACAATTGTGGGGCGCAATTATGGCGGTATTCAACAGCTGGATGAACGACCGCGCAATTCTTTATCGCAAAATGGAAGGAATACCCGCCGAATGGGGAACCGCCGTAAATGTGCAGGCTATGGTGTTTGGAAATATGGGAAATAATTCCGCAACAGGAGTATGCTTCTCACGCGATGCCGCCACAGGCGAAGACCAATTTGTGGGCGAATACCTCATCAATGCACAGGGCGAAGATGTGGTTGCAGGAATACGCACGCCGCAACAAATCACCAAAATAGGCTCACAACGCTGGGCGCAATCAACAAAGATTTCGGAAGAAACACGCATAGCAAAATATCCTTCGATGGAAGAAGCAATGCCCGAAATATATAAAGAGTTGGACGCTATCCAGACAAAACTCGAAAATCACTATAAAGATATGCAAGACATGGAATTTACCGTACAGGAAGGTAAATTGTGGTTCCTGCAAACCCGCAACGGAAAACGTA
The DNA here is from genome assembly GCA_031273485.1 of Prevotellaceae bacterium. GTDB lineage: Bacteria > Bacteroidota > Bacteroidia > Bacteroidales > UBA932 > JAIRLF01. The sequence continues at coordinate 3,883 of JAISRS010000350.1, read as the reverse complement.
CCGGAGCAGCTATGGTGAAAATCGCTGTGGATATGTTACATCAGGGAATGATTGACGAAAAAACAACCCTGTTGCGCGTCGAAGCCAATAAATTAGATGAATTGCTTCATCCCGTTTTCGACAAAAACGCACTGAAACAGGCAAAACTCATAACAAAAGGACTTGCAGCTTCTCCCGGAGCAGCTTCCGGTAAAATCGTCTTCAGCGCCGGCGACGCAGCCGCATGGGCGGAAAAAGGCGAAAGCGTAATTATGGTACGCGTGGAAACCTCGCCCGAAGATTTAGCCGGAATGGCAGCCGCAAAAGGCATCCTCACCGCCCGCGGCGGCATGACCTCACATGCAGCGGTGGTAGCGCGCGGTATGGGCAAATGTTGCGTTTCGGGTGCAGGAGCATTGAGAATCAACTATACAAGCAAAACAATAGAGGTCGATGGCAAAACATTTAAAGAAGGCGATTATATCTCCCTGAACGGTTCCACCGGCGATGTTTACGAAGGTCAGGTTGCCACCAGAGAAGCCGAATTGGACGCTAACTTTGAAGAACTGATGAAACTGTCCGACAAATACACAAAAATGTCGGTTCGCACCAACGCCGATACCCCGCAGGATGCTATCACAGCACGCAAATTCGGCGCAGTAGGAATAGGGCTTTGCCGAACGGAACACATGTTCTTTGAAGGCGAAAAAATTAAAGCCATGCGCGAAATGATCTTAGCCGAAGACGCCGAAGGTCGCAGAAACGCACTGATAAAAATTCTGCCTTATCAACAAACGGATTTCGAGGGGATTTTCGAAGCAATGGAAGGACTCCCCGTCACCGTCCGCCTGCTCGACCCGCCTTTGCATGAGTTTGTTCCTCACGACGAAAAAGGTCAGCAGGAAATGGCTAAAGCAATGGGCGTGGATGTGAAAGTAATCAAACAACGCGTTGACGCTCTGCATGAACAAAATCCAATGCTGGGACACCGCGGCGCACGTCTGGGAAATACTTATCCCGAAATCACTGAAATGCAAACCCGCGCTATCTTAGGCGCCGCTCTCAATCTGAAAAAACGGGGCGTTAAAGCCATTCCCGAAATCATGGTTCCGCTCACCGGAATATTGTACGAATTTCTGGAACAGGAAAAAATTATCCGCACCACCGCCGATAAACTGTTTGAAGAAGCAGGCGACAGCATAGATTTCAAAATCGGAACGATGATCGAAATCCCCCGCGCCGCTATCACCGCCGACCGCATCGCCTCAGCCGCAGAATTTTTCTCGTTCGGCACAAACGATTTAACCCAAATGACGTTCGGATACTCGCGCGACGATATGGCTTCTTTCATGCCTATTTATTTGGAAAAGAAAATCCTGAAAGCCGATCCGTTCCAAATACTCGACAGAAACGGCGTAGGAATATTGGTGAAACTTGCAACCGAAAACGGACGAGCTGTTCGTCCCGATCTGAAATGCGGCATCTGCGGAGAACATGGCGGAGAACCGTCGTCGGTGGAATTTTGTCATCAAGTGGGACTGAACTATGTGAGCTGCTCGCCGTTCCGCGTCCCTATTGCACGACTTGCCGCCGCTCAAGCCGCTATTAAATTTTAAATTACATACCAAATAAAAATTTTTTTCATTCCCGTTTTGGGGCATTTACATTGCCCCAAAACGGTTTAACTTATTAAACCGAACTAAACAAAAACAACTGAAAATTATTAGTGAATTACTATTGTTGTTAAAAGAAAATGGAAATTATTATTGCGAATAAATCGCATGTAAAATACGCCGAAACGGTTTGCCGTCTTATGTATGAATCGGCGCTGCAACGTGGAACGGGAATAGCAAAACGGTCGCCCGAATACGTTGCCAAAAAAATGGAAGAAGGTAAAGCCGTTGTGGTTATAGATAATGAACGCCTGGTGGGATTCAGTTATATAGAATCGTGGCAACACAAAAAATTTGTGGCAAATTCGGGCTTAATCGTCGATCCGGAATACCGAAACACGGGTCTGGCAAGAAAAATCAAAAAGGAAGTCTTCGAACTTTCTCGAAAATTATATCCCGACGCCAAAATATTCAGCATAACAACCGGTTTGGCTGTCATGAAACTCAACTCCGAACTTGGATATGTGCCCGTTACGTTTTCGGAATTAACAGGCGACGACGAATTTTGGAAAGGCTGCGAAGGTTGCCGAAACTATCATATCCTGCAGGAAAATAACAGGAAAATGTGCCTGTGTACGGGAATGTTGTACGACCCCGCAAAACATAAAAAGGACGAAAACACAGAAATAAAAACGGACAGTGATACGGCAATAAACGCCGTCTAAAAAAACATTTGCCCGAACAGAAAGAATAAAAATGATAAATTTAAAATAAATTGACAAACAGTTTTCAATTCCATGAAGTATTGGAAATACTCAAAAATTCCGTTTATATCACAGGATTAGTGATAATAATGATGCTGGTGATAGAGTATATCAACGTTGCAACAAAGGGAAACAGACTGGGGAATCTGCAAAAATCGCCGTTTAAACAAATATTATTGGGCGCAATCCTTGGATTTATTCCGGGATGTATGGGAGGTTTTGTGGCGGTATCGCTATTTTCGCACAATATCTTCAGGCTTGGAGGCTTAGTGGCTGCCATGATTTCGGACACAGGCGATGAAACGTTTGTGATGTTTGCGGCAATACCAAAACAGGTAATCATCGTTAAATTATTCACATTTACGCTCGCCATAGCCGTCGGGTTGCTTATAAACGCCTTTATCTCAAAACGCCCGTCCGCACATATACACTTCGACCACAATCTGGAAATTCATACAGCCTGCGGACATCATCCCGAAAAAGCAACATCGGGGATTCTCCACAATCTAAAGCATATCTCCGTACAGCGCGCCGTTATTATGTCGGGCGTTTTACTCTTTATGCTTAGCCTGGGACTCGGACTGCTGGAACATGACCATTCCGCCCATACTCTTCGACCCGTTAACGCTAATGAAATTCACGAAAACAACCATTTTCATGACCCCGAACACGAATCTCATGACCATGACCATTCTCATGACCACGTACACGAACATAAGCATTTTTACACAAATATTTTCAGCGAAAGATGGCTGAATATTCTGTTTTTATTTGTTGCAGCTGCGGCATTTATAATGCTGCTATCGGTTAGCGAACATTTTTTGAAAGAGCATATATTGGAACATGTCGTGTATAAACACCTGCTGCGGGTATTTGTATGGACAGCCGGATCGCTGCTTTTTATATATGTACTCGGCTTGTTCATCCATTACGACAGCTGGATTAACGACAATCAACTTACAATGCTGCTAATCGCTCTAATCATAGGACTGATACCGGAATCGGGACCTCATATTGTCTTCATTTCTCTGTTTGTGGAAGGAAGTATTCCGCTAAGCATCTTACTCGCAAATTCTGTGGTTCAAAACGGACACTCAGGACTGCCGCTATTAGCCGAATCCAAAAAAAGTTTTGTCCGAACCAAACTCATCGCAATGCTCGCCGGACTGCTCACCGGATTAACAGGTTATATGTTCGGATTCTAAAACAACGAATTTGTCAACGAAGTTCTCTTTTGTCACCGAATTAAACTAATTGAACGAATTAGTCCCCTTACCCACAAGGGGAATCCTGCGGATTTTTACGAAACGTAAGTTCGGCGGAGCCAATTACACGAATTTTTCTTTATCATCGCTTTGCACTCTTCCATCTTTAAGGACTTTAAAGACTTTTTTTAAAATAGATACAACCCTAACAGGGGTTTTAACCCTTGTACGGCTTACATCGTCACTTGTACGGCTTACATCGTCACTTGTACGGCTTACATCGTCACTTGTACGGCTTGCACCGTCACTTGTACGGCTTGCA
>JAISRS010000326.1 GCA_031273485.1 Prevotellaceae bacterium | reverse complement strand
TTGTTTGGTCTCGACAAGCTGCTTGTTTGGTCTCGACAAGCTGCTTGTTTAGTCTCGACAAGCTGCTTGTTTGGTCTCGACAAGCAGCTTGTTTAGTCTCGACAAGCTGCTTGTTTGGTCTCGACAACAAAAAGGGCGCGTTTATAAACGCGCCCCTGTCTTAATCTTAACAATATTACAAATTCAGTTCTTTGGGTTTAGATATCGACGAAAATACTTTTTGATAACATATTTCTCCATTGCTTTTCGTCTAAACGCAAACCAGTCTAATCTGTAGTCGGAATTGTCGGCAAGATGATTGAAATTGGCAAAAGGTTTATATCCCGACAAAGCCTGTGATAATCTGCCGGCTTCCTCTTTGTCGCTTAGCTGTTCAACAAAATCCTCCATAATAGTATATGATTCGCGTGAATCGAACGGTTCCATTTTAATCACACGGTCCCATTTTTCATGCTGGAAATCATCAGGATCGTATCCTCCATATTCGTTATTGTATGCTAAAAAGCCATAGTCGAAAACCGCTTTGGGAATTTCCTCTACTTCCATTGTGTCGGGATTAAGATAGACTATAAAATTGCATGCCAAACTGCCGGTAATCCGACGAACAAGGTCTTTGTATTTTTGCGGTAATCGTTGTTCGTAATCAATATCGTTGCTGTCGTTATCTTCTTCGTCGTCATCTTCTTCATAATCATCGTCGTCTTCATCATCTTCATCATCATCTTCATCATCGTCGTCATCATCGTCGTCATCATCGTCGTCATCTTCATAATCTTCATCATAATCTTCATCATCGTCTTCTTCATAATCATCGTCATCATCATCATCGTCTTCTTCATAATCATCATCATCGTCTTCTTCATAATCATCATCATCGTCATCATCATAATCTTCGTCATCGTCTTCTTCATAATCCGGGAGCAATTCTTCTTCCATGAAGTTCCACAGTTTTTCAAGGTTTTCTTTGTCATTGTCTTTTATAAGCTTTTCCAAAAGCCATATAATATGTCCAAATAATTCATTTTTATCCATAGTATTTTAATTTATTAAATTTTGTATCAAACGTAGAAAAGATTTTTGGTCTGACAAAATGTATTTGTCGGCAAGTCGCAACAATTCATAATTCATAATTCATAATTTCTTTAAATTCCGGCAGGATGTGTTTGAAGAAGGCGACGGTGTCGTCGAGCGAGGTGAAACTTTTGCCGCCGGAGGCGTTTTTATGTCCGCCGCCGTTGAAGTATTTACGAGCCATGTTATCAACGGAAAAATCGCCTATCGACCGGAATGATATTTTTATGTATCCGTCTTTGCTTTCGACAAAAAACACGGAAAGTATAATGCCTTTGATGCTGAGAGGAATATTTACGAATCCTTCGGTGTCGCCGGGTTCAAACTGAAAGGAGTCAAGTTCGCTTCTTGTGAGACAGATATATGCGGCGTTATAGTCCCGCAGTACCTCCATTTTGTTGTGGAGGCAGTAGCCCATCAGTTTCATGCGGTTTTCCGAAAAACTGTTATATACCGCCGAATGTATTTTGGTTCTGTCTATTCCACATTCCATGAGGTCGGCAACGATGCGGAACAGTTCGGAGGTGGAACTGTGAAAAAAAGCGCCTGTATCCGTCATGATGCCCGTGTAGAGGGCTTCGGCTAACGGGGGCGAAACGTGACGGTTGCCGGTGATTTGAACTATTATGTTATAGACTATTTCGCAGGTGCTGCTCATGGGGACTTTGGAGAATGACAGGGTAAAATTCTGCTCGTCGGCTCGGATATGATGGTCGATCAGGACTTTTTTCAGGCTCAGTGTTTCCAGAAATGCGCCCAGAGCGTCCAAACGGGGGAGATTGTTGAAATCGAGACAAAACAGCAAGTCGGCGGATTTCAGGATTCTTTCGCATTTCTCACGGCTGTGGGAATAGATCAGAATACGGTCGCTGCCGCCGATCCATTTAAGAAAATCGGGGAAATGGTTCGGGACAATTATCGTTGATTCAATCCCCTGTTCCCGCAGGAAATCGTGCCATGCGATGCTTGAGCCTATGGCGTCGCCGTCGGGATTGACGTGCGTAACGATCACGATTTTGGCGCTTGTGTCGATTAAGTCCTTCAGTCGGTCAATCTTTTGTTGAGGGAATAAATTTGTCATTGTGTTTTAATCTTTTTTCTTCTGATAATATCCGGCGTTGCCGGAAGTTACATTTTGTTATTTAATTCGTTAATAAAGCTGCTGCCGCCGTTTCTCGCGTCAAATTTCATGGCAAGAGCCGTGGCTTGATTCTTATAATAATCATACAGTTCGGGGAGTTCATAGATTCCTTTGGAATTGTGCCAGGGGAGCGCCGAAGTGACGTTTAACCTGCGTGCGCCGCTGCCTTTGAAGAGCGACAGCGCCCCGGAGCCGAACCGGAAACCGAAATAATCCTCGCAATCGATGCTCCATGCAACATAGCGTTCAAAATATTCCCATGCCCGTTCCTTGTCAATTCCAATGAGATAGTGCAGGAGTTGCCCCACATAACCGATGTTCGACATGTCGGAGTTTTTCATTCGTTCCAGTTCGTTGTCGGCGACTTCAAACAGACTTGCGGCGTCATGTTCGTAGCCGTTACTTTGCAGTATGTTCAGGCTGTTGCAGATGGTTTGAAAAGGTATGTATTTGCAGTACGATTTCCCCGAAAACAAATCTACGCCAACCCTGAACGCCCGTTTTATGTTGTTTGTCATAAATTCATATTCAACCAAATCGCTGATTTCACATGCCTCGCAAAACGAAAGGTCGTCGCGTTTTTCCCCTCCTCTCAGGACGAGATATTCACGTGCCGCATCCAATTCGTTCATCATAAAAGCCTGATGCGTCCTTGCGCTGTAGTACGAATGTAGGGTAAACCCGTTTCGTTCGAGCCGGATTTTATAGTCTTCCATGATGGATTCGAGCTGCGTTGCCGACACCTCGGCATTGCGCATGGCGGCATGAACCATCCATTTATATTGCAGAATCAGGTCCTTGTCGCCGAACAGGTCGGGATGCTGACTTTGGGCTTCAAGCATCCATGTAAATGCAGGGAAACTTTCGATGCTGGACGAAGTTCCTTTTTCGAGGATAATCAGTTCGCGCCTAAGGTCGAATCCCCGTTCGATGTCGTTGTGTACATCGGCAATGGAAACGGCTTCCTTCACCATCTTTATCCTGTCGTAGGGGGATTGGACGGCGGAGGCTTTAACCAGCAATTTTTGTATCTGTAGATTGTGCAACATTGTTAATGCAACCGAATGTCCGGAAAAACGTCGAAGTCCTTTGATGATTCTCTGCGTTTCAAGGGACTTCGACATTTCCATGCCGGTTAATTTGTAGCTTTTTCGAGGCGTTTCATTATGGAGAAAATAAATGCCGCCGACAGCAAACAGCATATCACCAGCACTCCCCAGAAGGCGTACAGGGAGAGTTTGTCCCAGAAGGTGCCCATGATACCCACCATGATGTTACCTATTGATGTGGCTGCCAGCCAGCATCCCTGCATCATGCCCTGATATTGCGGCGGGGCGACTTTTGAAACAAACGACAGCCCCATGGGGCTGAGGCAGAGTTCCGCTATGGTGAGCATGAAGTATGTGCCGAGGAGCCAGTTGGGCGACACAAGGGTATCGGAAACGCCTCCTTCTATTTCGCTTGGAGCGGGAAGTCCTATTGAGGCGATAAACAGAATGATGAACCCCAGGGCGGCAATCACCATCCCGTAGCCTATTTTGCGTGGAGCGGAGGGTTCCCGTTTTTTGTCGGCAAGATATTTGAACAGCGCAACGGACAGGGGGGTCAGCAGCACAATGAAGAAGGGGTTGAATTGCTGGAATATCTGGGGTGTGATTTTTATGGCTGCGGTGGCTTCTCTGACGTCGGTCAGGTAGATTGCAAGTATTCCGCCCAATCCTGCCAAAGAGATGAGGATTCCGGGCGTCACCTTTTTTTTGCTTTCAAACAGCCCGACTGTTGCAAGGTAAATGCCGTAGATGGTTACTATCAGCAGTATCAGGGTGAGGAGCGAGAATGCCATGTTATGCGCCGGACTGATTTCGCTTGCTGTGTAATCTCTTGCAAAGAAGGTCATGCACAATCCGTTTTGATGGAATGACATCCAGAAGAATATCACTACAAAAAACACCAGAAACAGGGCTATTACCCGTTCCCGGATTTGCTCCTTCGAGAGTATTACAACGTCTTTGGAACCGGTCTTTTTGGCGTCTTCAATCTCCTGTTTATGTGTCCTATCGACATGTTTCCATGTTTTTCGGAACAGCCGGAAGACGAGTACCGACATTATCAAGCTCAGACATGCAACGCCGAATGCAAGGTTGTAGGATTTGTTCAATGAATTATCGACATAACTTTTTGCGAAAGTTACCGGGAATTTATCGGCATCCGTCGCATCTCCGTAAAGGGCGGGGTCGGTGATTTTTATATTATTGATTCTCTCCTTCAACGCTGCAATTGCCGCCTTGTCGCCTGTTCTGCGACTTTCGAGCAGCTGATAGTCCTGTTTCGTTATCTGGCTCGACGGGTCTTTAATCAATCCTGCGGCGGTCAATTGCGCCAGCCCCGCGGCTTTGAGGTTGAACAGGCAGTTGATTTCTTCGGATTTGAAGGCTACTTTTTCCTTCCGTTTTGCTTTCGACAGGGCTTTGATGCTGTCCTTCCCTGTTTCCAGTTTGGCGTTCTGCTCCGCGGCGGCATATACCCCGGCTTTAAACGCCGCTTCACGGTCGGCATCAAGGATTTTCAATCCTTTAAAATCGTTTAGTTTGCCGTAGTTGTTCGGGATGCTTGCATCGTATGTGAAATTTTCCTTTTGCAGGATGGCGTTGTTGATGGTGTTTGCCACGTTGGGTGCGAAAAAAGCGCCTATGTTGATAAACATATAGAAGACGGAGAATGCAATATCTCTTTTTGCTTTTTCGTTGCGATAGGGTTCCGTGTCGTAAAGTTTGCCGACAAGCGCCTGCACGTTTCCTTTAAAAAGTCCTGTGCCTGCGGCAATCAAAAACAAGGCTCCGTACATCATTATTTGCCCCGTCACATTAGCCTCGCTCGGCAGCGCCAGGAGGGTATATCCCGCAAACATGGTGATGATACCGAGTAAAACGGTTCGTCCGTACCCCATAACCTTATCTGCAATCAGTCCTCCGAGGAGAGGCAGAAAGTAAACTGCGCCGGAAAAAATTCCGTAAATCATGCTTGTTACCGCCGACGATAAACCAAACTTTGCCTGTATATACAACGCCAAAATAGCCAGCATTGTATAGTATCCGAAACGTTCTCCCATGTTAGTAATGGCAAGAACAAGTAAACCTTTAGGATGTCCTTTCATGATAAATTACTTTTTTTATGTACTTTAAAATATTTTAATTAACGCCGCAAATGTATATATAAAAAATCGGTTTCCAAAACTATTATTTTTATATACCAAATTTAAATGCCCTAAAATGGCTGTTTATGATGAGAATAAATGGAAAGTAGAAGAAGAAAGGCGTCGTATTTTTCGCTTGAGCGGATTTGTAATCTCCGCTGTTCTGCACAGCGGGACGGGGCGCAGAACGGGGGTTTACAAGGTTGTTGATGTTACTGAACTGTTCATCTACAGTTCAGTGCCACCGACGTCCGGCGGACAGTACGCCTTCCGGGATATTTGTCGATGCGTCCGGCGCAAAGGCGAGAGTTACGCCACTTCCGGTTACCGACAGAACGGGGGCGTCCGAAAGGGAGTTTAAAAACACATTTGTGCGGTCTGATAACGTAGATCACTTGAATTAGAATTTCTATAAAATCACAAATAAACTTAATATTTAAAGAGTTATTATTTTTATATTACTTGTTTTCGTGCACCGGACTGCAAAATCCACACATGTGGATTTTTTTTTCACGCATGTGAAATTTGTGTCCACACGTGTGGATTTTATTTTTACACGTGTGGATTTTATTTTTACACGTGTGGATTTTATTTTTACACGTGTGGATTTTATTTTCACACATGTGGATTTTATTTTTACACATGTGGATTTTATTTTTACACATGTGGATTCTATTTTTACACGTGTGGATTTTTGACCTCTTTTTCATATTATTTATTTCGCTGTTTATGATAAGAGAAAAATTGTATGTTTTTTATAAAGGAACCCTCTAAAAACTGCTTTTTCTGCGTTCAATGTTAATTTTATTAATTTTTAAATCCTCATTTACAATCGGTAAACTCCGGTTTAAAAATCTTGTCTGCCTTGAAAAATCAAGTTTTTAGTACCTTATTTTTTAATTTGATGTAATTTTTGGCATAATATTTCAGTAAGAATATGCGGGAACGAGGACTAATTCTTTTATTTTCTGTGCCATGATAATCGTTTCTTTCCCCATT
>JAISRS010000282.1 GCA_031273485.1 Prevotellaceae bacterium | reverse complement strand
TACATCTTAAATTGGTCAAACTTGATTACCTTTGCAACTTCAATTGTTAAAAAAAATGTCGAAAAAGTCAGAAGAAAAAGATACTAAAGAGAAGAAACAAAAAAGCGTATTGCCTTTTATTACAGGCTTATTTTTATGCGCTTTAGGTTTATTTTTGTTTGTGGCTTTCATATCTTACATGTTTCAATGGAAGAAGGATAATCCGGGTCCGGAAGTAGGCGAATTGGGAACCGGAATTGCAAGAAGTTTCATTAATTTTTTAGGATTGGGCGCATTACCCATTCCCGTGATACTCTTTTTCATAGGATTTCATATACTGCGACCTGTGAAAAAGTTTAGCAAAAAAATATTGATACTCTTAATCGGTATATTTATGCTGCTTGTTGTGCCGACATATTTGTTCTACGGAGTAGAAGGCGCCAAAGCTGCCTGGTTTGGTCGCGGATTGGGAGGCTACCACGGTTGCTCGTTAGTGGAATCGCTAATTACTAAAATAGGAATACTTGGCACAGGGCTGTTTGTGATTATCGCTTTAGTTATATACGGTATTCTTATTACCCCCAACACTGCGATAATCATCAAATTACTCTATCATAAACTAATATCCTTCTTTAAGAATTTCTTTAAAAGAAAGGAAACAAAAAAAGAAACAAACAGCAAAAAGAAAACGGAAAACACAACCGCCGAAACAAATCAGCCAAATCAACCTGTTCCTGATAAATCCGATGACGGCGCCTTTGTGATTAACAGATACAAAGATGAAGAAAAAGAGGAAAAAGAGGAACAAAATATTTCGGGAAACAACGTAATGCCCGAAATTCCCGTATTAAATCGCAGTTTAGAGGTCAATACCAAAGAGATAGTGGAAGAATACTTGCCGGAGGAATCCTTAACGGGAGAATTATACGACCCTACAAAGGATCTTTCGGGATATCAGCGTCCTCCGGTAGATTTACTTGAAGATTACAAATCACAGGGCGATAAAACCGACATAGCGGAACTGAACAGGAATAAAGATAAAATAGTTGAAATACTCGGACATTATAAAATAGGAATAGAGAAGATTTTCGCCACAGTTGGTCCCACCGTCACCCTGTATGAAATTATTCCCAGAGATGGAGTGCGCATCGCCCAAATCAAACGTCTTGAGGACGATATCGCCCTGCGCATCGCCGCCATAGGCGTCCGCATCATAGCCCCCATGCCCGGAAAAGGCACCGTTGGAATAGAAGTCCCGAACGAAAAACCGGACATAGTATCAATGCGCTCCATCATTAAATCCGCAAAATTTCAGGAATCGAAATTCGATTTGCCTGTGGCTTTGGGAAAAACCATCCTGGGTGAAATCTTTGCTTTTGACCTTGCAAAAATGCCGCACCTTTTGGTGGCAGGCAGCACGGGGCAGGGTAAATCGGTGGGATTGAACGCCATTGTAACATCGCTGTTATACAAGAAACATCCTGCGGAATTGAAAATCGTTATGGTTGATCCTAAAAAAGTGGAACTTACACCGTACAGCAAAATTGAAAACCATTTTCTTGCAAAACTTCCCGACGCGGAAGACCCCATTATAACAGATACTCAAAAAGTGGTATATACTTTAAAATCACTGTGTATAGAGATGGACAGCCGCTACGATCTCCTCAAAATAGCCGGAGTCAGAAACATTAAGGATTATAACGAAAAATTTATAAACAGACATTTAAATCCTCTGAAAGGACATAAATTTATGCCCTACATAGTGCTGATTATAGATGAGTTTGCCGATCTTATCATGACCGCCGGAAGAGAAATCGAAGAACCTATTGCCCGACTGGCGCAGTTGGCGCGGGCTATAGGAATACATTTGGTGATTGCTACGCAAAGACCTACAACTAATATCATTACAGGGCTGATAAAAGCCAATTTCCCTGCGCGTATCGCATTCAGGGTTACTTCAATGGTGGATTCGAGAACGATATTGGACACCCCCGGCGCCAACCAGCTGATAGGACGTGGAGATATGCTGATTTCCGCCGGAGCGGAACTGATTCGTGTACAGTGCGCCTTTGTGGATACTCCCGAAGTGGACAGGGTAACCGATTTCATAAAAAAACAACCGGGGTATGGAGCTGCCTACGATTTGCCCGAATATGTGGATGATAAAAATCCGGAAAAACAGATTGATATGAAAAATCTGGATGAAATGTTTGAAGAAGCGGCAAAAGTTATTGTAGAAAATCAGATCGGTTCTACTTCATTAATCCAACGGAAATTATCCTTAGGATACAACCGTGCCGGACGAATTATGGATCAATTGCAGGCTGCCGGAATTGTAGGTCCTGCCGAAGGCAGTAAACCGCGTCAGGTTATGATAACGGATTTCAAAAGTCTTGACGCAATTTTACAGGCATTTAGAAAATGAAATATCTTGAATTTGGGATAATTAAAAGAATAAACTAATAATAAAAAATTGTCGATTATGAACGTTATAATAAAAGAAATCACTACTAAATCCGACCTTAAAAAGTTTGTGAAATTTCCTTTTAAACTGTATAAAAACAGTCCGTACTGGGTGCCGCCGCTTATTTTTGATGAAATGCAGACTCTTAGAAAAGACAAAAACCCGTCGTTTGAATACTGTGAAGCTCGATACTGGCTCGCCTATAAAGCGGGAAAAATAGTCGGAAGAGTTGCTGCAATACTGAATCCCAGAGTAAACGAGAAATGGGGCTACAAACACCTGCGTTTCGGATGGATTGATTTTATTGACGATATGGAAGTTTCGAAAGCGCTGTTGGATGAAGTCGAAAAATGGGCTAAAGAATTGGGCATGGATTTAATAGACGGACCGCTCGGATTCACCGACATGGACAATGAGGGTCTGCTGGTGGAAGGATTCGATAAAATGCCCACTATTTCAAACATCTATAACTATCCATACTATCCCCGTCATCTCGAACAGCACGGATATTCGAAACACGAAGACTGGTTGCAGTTCAAATTCAACGCCTCCCAGCCCGTTCCCGCAAAAATGGAACGCCTGAACAACCTCGTGATGAAAAAATATAATCTGCATATAAAGAATTTCACCAAATCAAAACAAATATTGCCCTACGGACGGAAATTTTTTCATACACTGAATCAAACTTTTGTTGATCTTTATGGTTTTGTAGAGCTAACCGATAAGGAAATAGACAGATATGTGAAAATGTATTTGACCTTTATTCAGCCTCCGTTTGTGTGTTTAGTCTTTGACGATAAGGATAATATCGTAGCATTTGGCGTCAGTATGCCAAGTTTGTCGAGAGCCTTCCAAAAAGCAAAAGGACGTTTGTTCCCATTTGGTTTTATACACATATTCAGAGCTTTGAAAAAATACGACGAAATAGATTTATATCTCAATGGAGTTCATCCCGACTGGCAAAAAAAGGGAGTAGCGTCGATTTATTACGCCGAATTAAATAAATCCTTTATACGTTACAATGTTAAGGTCGCCGTATCGAATCAACAACTTGAAAGTAATATCAATGCCATCTCAATGTGGCACAATTACGAAAACGAACCTTATATCAGACGTCGATGCTATAAAAAAGCGCTGAACGGCGCCGAAGAGCAGGGAGGTATTTAACAATGTTGTTTCTCTGCCATACTTCCCGCTTGCTCGGATTTGCAATCCGTGCGTATGAATGGCTATTGCCGTCATTGCGACAGCGCAGCCGGAAACAATCCGGAGGCTGGGGGGCTGTCATTTCCACTTGTTTATTGCCTGCAATATAGCGCCTACCAATGACAACTGCGCTTGCCGTCATTGCGATGAGCGGAAAGTCTACGCTTTGCGCCCCCTAACAGGGTTAAAACCCCTGTTAGGGTTGATGTAACATCTCTGCGGTGGCATCAAGCCGGAAGGACTGCCCGTCTCTCAACCCCTAACAGGGATTTTAAACCCTGTTAGGGGGAGCCTTCGCACAAA
>JAISRS010000278.1 GCA_031273485.1 Prevotellaceae bacterium | reverse complement strand
AAAAGGAACTTTTATCTTGATATAATAAATTTTTAATAATTATGAAAAAATATGATTTTCTAATCGTTTAAAGAGAATCGTATAAATCCGGTAATTACAGCTTCGGGATCAGCGGCTTTCAGATATTGAGCCACCGAAATCTTTGCGTCCTTAATAAAATCCTGTTCATTAAGAGTATTATCTTTAAAGAATTTGGATAATTTTCCGGTTGCAATTTTTTCAATCATATTTTCCGGTTTTTTGTCCAGACGTGCTTGTTCTCTTCCGATTTGCAGTTCACGTTCTATCACTTCCTGCGGACAATTATCTTTGCTGATTGATACCGGATTCATTGCCGTCACTTGCATAGCGATGTCTTTTCCCGTTTCAACAGGAATAACTTTATTGAAAGACACAATAGTTGCAAGTTTGTTGTTCGTATGTATATAAGAAACTAAATAATCTCCCGAAATTTTTTCGTAAGAAGCGATCACATGTTTTTCGCCGCTTTTTCCGGTTTGGTCGCTAATTAATTGTGCAATAGATGAACCGTCAATAACAATTGCTTCCAGCGCTTCTTTATTTTCGGGAATATTTGCAATTACAGAGTTGGCTATTTTATTTGCCAATGTTTTGAAGTCATCTGTTTTAGCCACAAAATCAGTTTCGCAGCCAAGCGCCACAATTATTCCGTTTTTACCGTTTTCGGCGATTTTTGCTATAACTGCGCCTTCGGTTGTTTCCCTGTCGGCGCGTTTAGCTGCAACCAACTTTCCTTTTTCACGAATAATTTCCTGAGCGCGGTCAAAATCTCCATTAGCTTCCGTTAGAGCATTTTTACAGTCCATCATGCCTGCTCCGGTCATTTTTCTTAGTTTTGCAACATCTGTTGCTTTTATTTCTGCCATATTTTAAAATCTCCTTATTTTGATTTTTTTTTAATTGTTATATTTTATAGATAATTCCGGCGCTTCATAAATTTATGAACACCGGAATTAATCGTTTTGAGATATATTCGCTTATTTCCGATTATTCTTCCTGTGCGTTATCTCTTCTATGCCTTGCTCTGCCGTTTCTGCGTTTCGGAGCGTCGTCTTTCGGAGCGTCGTTTTTCGGACTGTCGCTTCTCAGAGCGTCATTTCTAACGGGAGTAGCGTCTTTGTCTTTTTCCGATTTTCTTTCCTCCAGTCCCTCTTTCACTGCATTACATGCAATATCCACTATCAGTTCGATGGATTTTGTGGCATCGTCGTTTGCAGGAATAACATAGTCGATATTTGTAGGATCGCAACAAGTATCAACCATGGCAATAATAGGGATATTCAGACGTTTTGCTTCTTTCACCGCATTTGCTTCTTTTTGAACATCTATGATAAAGATTGCAGAGGGTAAGCGATTGAGGTCTGCGATAGACCCAAGGTTTTTCTCTAATTTTTTTCTTTGACGTGAGATTTGAAGTTTTTCACGTTTTGATAATGTTTCAAATGTTCCATCGCTTGACATTCTGTCGATGGTGTTCATTTTCTTTATAGCTTTGCGTATTGTTGGGAAGTTTGTGAGCATTCCTCCGGGCCAGCGTTCTGTGACGTATGGCATACCGATGGCTTTAACTTTTTCCGCAACAATATCTTTTGCTTGTTTTTTTGTAGCGACAAATAAAATTTTACGCCCCGAACGTGCAATACCGTGCAGCACTTTTGCGGCTTCATCTATTTTCACAACTGTTTTATGCAGGTCTATAATATGTATTCCGTTTTTTTCCATAAAAATATAAGGAGCCATTTTAGGGTTCCATTTTCTTTTCATGTGACCGAAATGTACGCCTGCATCAAGTAAATCTTGGAATGTTGTCTTTGACATTTTTTTTAATTCTTTTTTTAATTTTAAACTCTTTTCATCAATTTCTTAACGTAGTGGGATAATTCCCAATCGAAGAAATTTTCCGCAACGGAGCATTATTCCTGTTTTTATCGGATAATTTTCAACTGCCGTTGTGCTGAAAAACTGCGTATTATCGTTTACTAAACTGGAATCTTTTACGAGCTCCCGGACGTCCCGGTTTTTTACGTTCAACCTGACGTTGGTCGCGGGTCAAAAATCCTTTTGATTTCAGTTTGGGACGGAATGCTTCATTGTCGATTTTACATAAAGCGCGGGCAATTCCGAGGCGCAAAGCTTCGGCTTGACCTTTGATTCCGCCGCCATTCAAGTTTACCTTGACATCATATTTACCTTCTGTTTCCGTTTCCGATAGCGGTTGTTTAACAACATATTGTAACAGTTCGGAGGGAAAATACGTTTCCAGAGAGCGACCGTTGATTGTGATATTTCCTGTTCCGGTCGATACATAAACGCGAGCTACAGCAGCTTTTCGTCTTCCAAGTGCATTAATTACTTCCATTCGTTAACTTTTAAATTTCTTTTAATGTAACTTGTTTAGGTTTTTGTGCTTCATGCGGATGTTCGTTTCCTGCATAAACATACAAATTGTTAAATAATTTAGAACCAAGTCTATTTTTCGGAAGCATACCTTTTATGGCAACTTCTATCACGGCGTGCGGCTTGTGGCTAAACAACTTTTCCGGAGTTGTAAAGCGCTGACCTCCCGGATATCCGGTATGGCGCACATACACCTTGTCTGTTCGTTTTTTACCCGTCAGTTTAATTTTGTCGGCATTGACAATAATTACATTATCGCCGCAATCTACATGAGGGGTAAAGTCCGGTTTATTCTTGCCGCGAAGAATTAATGCAACTCTCGAAGCAAGGCGTCCCAGCACTACATCTGTAGCATCAATAATGTACCAGTTTTTTGAAACGGTTGATACATTAGCCGATACTGTTTTGTAACTTAAAGTGTTCACTTTACCTTGTTTTATTTTTATTAATTAATACTTATAATGATCCTTACTCATAAAAAAATGAGCGTGCAAAGGTAATAATTATTTTTAAATACGTTGCAAACTGTTGCATTTTTTTATGTTCGGAGTATTCAAAAGCGTTTGTATTGAGCCTGAAAATGAAGAATAAAGGCGTAATAATATCTTTGTCATATATTTTTTTTATGATGCTTTATATCCGTTGATTTTAGTTTTTATTCCCCAAAAAACACAGGTTTTTTGGGGAATTATGAATAAAGAAAAATTCGTGTAATAACCCACGTTTCGTGGATTATTAAAAAAAATCCGCAGGATTTTAAATTTGTTTAATTTGTTTAATTCGGTGACTAAAACTTTATTTAAACAGCACATTAGCATCAATTGTTTGTTCGTGATCCCGATTGGTTTTTAGTTCCAAAATAGTTTCATTGTTTGAGAATATCAGATATACAACTCTTTCGGGTTGTTTTTTATCTAAATATTTTCCCGTATCCCATTTGCCGTTTTTGTTCAAATCTTCAATCAGGCGGATGCTGTAGTTTCCTGCGTTAATATATCGGAAAGTTACTTTACCGTTGCCCGATACGATTTTCTCCTGCACTGCATTTTTACCTTTATCTTTCATAAGTTGCAGGATATATTGTGTTTTGGAGTTTATGATTTCAATATCCAAGCTACAGAATTTTTCGGGGTCGGCGGTTTCAAACTTATTCACAATTGTATCGTTGGTGATGCTGTAGATATCTACAAATGCTTCGGGCAGAATGGATAGCTCGTATTTTGAGGCGATTTCCCATTTTGCCGACAATTTATATCTTTTCAGATTAACCGAATCCCGTTCAAACGAGATAATATCTACAGGCGATTTTGTAGCGTCTTTTTCATCTAACTTCGACAGTGTTATCTTTGAGGGTAAAACTCTTATTAACGGCGTTTTGAACTCAAATATCACATCCCGTTCAACTATACTCGCAGCGTTTGTCGCTATGTTCGGCGCTATGGATATGATTTCTTCTTCTTCTTCCTCCTTGTCTTTGTCTTTGTCTTTACTTTTACTTTTTGGTTTGGAATAAATTAGTTTAAGATTTACCGTATCGGGCGAAAGATTATTAAGAGTATCGGTCTTCAGATATATCAATTCTCCCTGTATGGTATCTTTAACTTCCTTAGTTGTAATCCAGTAGTTAACCGTATCTCTGTGCGCGCTGTATTCTTCCGTTACCTGTGAAGGTTCTACGCCATTCATTTTAAAGCTTTTGATTACCGGATAAATCTCGTTGAACGACAGTTGAATCAAACGTTCTTCCGGTCGTTTATAATCAAGTAAAGACTGTCGTTTTACGTTTTCTTCAAACATGTTGAGAATGGGAAGCCGGTCAAAAGCAATGGAATCATCTTCGGAAAGGGGTATTGGCTGTATCAGGGAATCGGAGAATGCAATCTGTTCTATTCCCGCATCATAGCGCATATTATTATTCTTGTCGGCAACAGCAACTATTTTATATCGCATGTTTTTCAATCCTTTTACTATATAAACGCCTTCTTTGTTGGTGATTGACAGGGCGGAGGGATTACTTTGATACACTATGGAGTCCTTGTTTTCCTCATACAGAAATACATTTGCTCCGTCAATCGGATCTAAAGTAAGCGCATTGACAATATGTCCTGCATATACCATTGTGTCAAGGTTCTCGCCGGTTGAAAAGATAAAATTGAGATAATTTGCAGGATTACTTTCATTGACATCAACAACGCTGGCTCCGAAGTCGAGGTAGTATGTAACGCTGTCGGCTAAAGAGGGTAGTGTGACCACAACACTTTTTCCTCTTATTTTCAAAATCGGCTTTTTGTTGGGTAGAGGCGGCGAAATAACAAAGTTTTTGTTCTGATTTTTCAGTTGCACATATTCGTTAAATGTAAATATCAATTCTTTGTCTTTGTATCCTGTTGTTTTTTGCGGGGGATTCATTTTTATAAGTACCGGCGCAATTGTATCCTTAGGTCCTCCCGTAGGAGCAACCGACGAATTGGCGCAACCCGTTATTATTGAAGCAATAGATGAATAAACGACAATGATTGCAAGCAAACAGATAAGAGTACGATTGTTTTTGTTGAATATCTTTTTTAAGATGAGGTTTCCCGTCATGGACGGGATTTTTCTCAAATTGTTTTTTGATGATACGTTTAGCATATTTTTTTTATATCTATCATTTTATGAATTGATAATTTTGGGGCAAAGATACTTTCCTTTTTTCAAATATTCAAATTCGGGTGATTGAGGCTAAATCTTTTTTTGAGGCGCTATTGCTTCCGGCTTCCGGCTTCCGCCTGCCAATGACGCTACGCCGAACGAGGGGTCTTTAAAGTCCTTAGTACCCGCTAAAAGTGCAGACCCGCCTTGTTGCAAGCGGGGTTGCAAGCTGGAAGCCTGCTTTTAGCTCCGGCGTAGCGATAGCCCGAAGGGCTTGATTTTCATAACCGCAGGTCATCGACCTGCGGAAACGCCCTCTCACACCACTGCCTGAAACGTAAGTTCGACGTAGTCAAAGGCAGGACTAATTATTATTATT
>JAISRS010000159.1 GCA_031273485.1 Prevotellaceae bacterium | reverse complement strand
AAAATAAGGTTTTCCTTCTTTTACCAAACGGTAAACATACGCCGTTTTATCCACGTACAGATAACCTTCCGTGCGAATGTATTCAAAATCCTGTATGCCTATCGGCAATTTTCTGTTGTTTTGCATAGCGCTTTTTATTTGAAAAAGGCAAAGTTACGGGAATTTTGCGAGATGTGCAATAAAAACCTGTTTTTAATACAAAAATCCGAATAGAAACAGATAGCGTTCTCTGATTTTATAGGTGATGTTCTCTGATTTTCTCAAGAAACAGGATGATTATTTAATAAATTTAGTAAATTCTGCGCTGAACCGTTTTATCTCTCTGTAATTTATTATTGAAAATATAAAATATCCTGTAAATGTGGAAAGCCAGATAAGCAGCATTTTTATACCGGACAGGCCCGTAAACAGTAATATTATCATGGATACAAAGCCAGTAATCCATGTTATCATAAGTGTCGAAACGATAACGGTTGCAATCTTATCGAAAATTTTTGCGGAGAAAATCTTTCCTGCCCGGGAAAATATAACGGCCAGTATCAGGGCAGAGAAAAATACCCCAAACGCGGCCCATACTACAATATACACCGGTTGTTCGACAACAGTGACAAGCCATTCCGGTATCTTAAAACTGAATTCCATCGTATTCTTTTTCTTTGACGGTTATTTCCAGCAGAGATTTTTCCCTGTATCCCATTAATTTTGAAAATATAACATCAGGAAACTCAAGGATTCCGATATTATACATATTCACGCTTTCATTATAAAACTCTCGACGGTCGGCAATATGGTCTTCCAATTGAGAAACCCTCTGTTGCAAATTAAGCAGAGACGTACCGGCTTTCAAATCGGGATAATTCTCCGATACGGCAAATACAGTCTTTAAAGCAGATGTTATCTCATTGCTGATTTTTATCTTTTCATTGATATTGTCCGTATTGAGATATTGCGTGCGTAAGGCGGTCAGGCCGTTCAGCATCTCCTGTTCATAACTCATTGATTGCTTTACCACTTTAATAAGATTGGGAATTTCATCCGCCCTTTGCTTTAGTAAAACATCAATATTAACAAACGATTTCTCAATATTCTTATTCAACATTATCAACTTATTATAAATATTTATCAGATAGTTTCCTGTTGCGATAAGAAGAATAACACCGATAACAACTGCGATTATAGTTCCTGTCATATTTTTATTTATTATTAAAATTTATTACACAATTCATTCCGGTCGAAACGGATATTTTTCAGGTGAAAGTGCACGGTATCACCCTCCAGCGAGACATCAGCCAGAAGGATAAACATAGCTATAACAGATATGACAATCGTCATCACTATCAAAGATTTTAATAAAGGTTTATATTTATTCCATTTATTTACGGAACCGGCAGGAGCAATCATGAATATCTTCCTGATATCTTCCTTTTCGATAACGGTTTTCCGGTTTTCAACGGAAGCCTTGCCTATGAGCAGCATCTCATCCTCTTCCTGTATCAGATATTGAGTATGACGCTTTCCTCCGCTACTGTACCTGTCGGACATTTTCACCCATAAAAATTCCAAATTTTCACCCTTAACTTCAACTTCTCCGGTATCGTCCGCGATATAAAAATTATTGCATACCGTCACATCTTTTATCGTTGTGTATCGCGTATCTCCGTCCTTGTCCTTATCCATATTCTCTACGGTATATCTGTAACCGATACATTGTCTGGAATCTATCGGAGCTGACAAAAATTCTATCTTTCGGATTTTACCTTTCACCTCCACAAGCCCCATTGCCATAGAACGTATGGAAGACGTTGGTAAAACAGACTGCAACTGAAGAAATCTGTTCGTCGGATTGGGCAAAATCCCGGATATAATAATGAAAGCAAAAACGAATATAAACATATATGAACCAAAAGAGAAAAACGCGGCAATGAACAACAGACCACCCGCCAATCCGAGTATAATCTTCCACCATGGAGTTCTCTTTTTATTCCTTTTGTCTTCTTTCCTTTTGTCTTCTATATATCCCCTGATACCCGAATAGAAAAAACCGCCAATACCCAGTATAAATATCGAAATAAATAACAGAGCAAATACGATCCCGGCCAGAGGCTTGTATATAAGATATGCAACGCCTATCAATGCAGGGTTTACAACAAAAAGCAACCATCCGGGAAATTTTAAATCATAAGTACTGCTAAGTATCACGGTCTGAAACAACGCGATTCCCAAACCGAATATCATAAGGAAAACGGTCATGGATGCATCTATCTCTTCAAATAATTTCAATATTTCGGTCATTGAATAAAATCATGATTTTAAAAATGCAAAGCCTCGTCACTCCCATCCTAATCAAAAAGAGCAACTGAATATATGTTCATTACACATTTATTACACGATTATTCATACCGCAAAGATAATGCTTTTTTCGATTTTTCAAAAAAAAGAGCCGATATTTTTTAACATATCGGCTCTTTTCAATTTTCAACTTATTAACGTGCCACCCAGCGGCTCAATGTTCGTTGCGCCGCATCAAATTCGGCTCCGATCTTCACGACTTGCCGGTTGCCCGTGCTGTAAGGTATCAGGTAGCCATTGCTGTCGATTTGCTGCAAAGCATCTTCCGCCGAAGCGCTTTCGGAGAGTTTAAATTCAAACACATAAACCGTATCCTGCAATATCACTATGGCATCGGCGCGACCGGCAGCGCTCTTCACTTCCGTTTGCACAAACTGTCCCATGAGTTTGAAAAGCAGGTAAAAAACGGTTTGATAATGCTTTTCGGTCTTGTTGTTCAAGTCGTAAGGAATGTCGGCGAAAAAAGCGCGAAGGCGGGTCATAAAGGCTTCCACATTGCCGGTCATCAAGTCTTCAATAAAATTCATTACGAAAAAATCCCGTGAATTTTTTATACAGGGCATATAGGCAGGCATCAACTCATTCAGGAAACCGTATTTTACTTCTTCGTTGGGAAAACCTAAAATGTAGGCGTCAAACATGGCTTTATATCCTTTGACAGTAAGATAGCCGGTTTGATAGAGCAGCGGAACGGGGTCCGCAGCCCCCACGCGATAGTCGTCAATGGAATTTGCCGGAATGGTCACATCGTTTTCTAATTTTGGAATATCAAAATTTGTCTGTTGAAGCATTTTAACAAGAAAGGTCGGCGTGCCGGTTCTGAACCGGTAATAGCGAAAATCATTGTTTGCAAATGTATTCAGCAGACTGAAGGGATTGTATATTCCTTCGCTGTTTTTGACGAAATGATAGCCGTCGTAACGTTTTTTCAACTCGGCAAGCGTTGCTTCATAAGATTGGGCTGTCTCATCGGCCAATACACGTATCTCCGGTTCAAAATTGCCAGTCAACTCCCATTCGGAAATGCCGCAGATGCCGGCGTAATATTTGTTCATGCTGATATCTACCAACTGGTTCAATTGACTGAATACGCTGACTTTGGAAAATTTGGTAACCCCGGTGAGCAGGATAAAGCGCAGGAAAGGGTCGGCGGTTTTGAGTACGCCGTAAA
>JAISRS010000239.1 GCA_031273485.1 Prevotellaceae bacterium | reverse complement strand
TCGTCAAATGTCGATGGCGAGGCGGGATACATGCAAAACACCTCAATTGTTGCTCCCGTACTTTTTTTGAAAAAAATCCTTGCTCTGATTACTTTGGAATTGTTAAATACCAGCGTTGAATTTGCGGGAATAAAATCCGCCAATTCAGAAAATATATGCGTCGAAATTACTCCGTTATAGACTAACAGTTTGGAATTATCCCGCATATCGGTCGGATATTTTGCAATTTTTTCTTCCGGCAGGTTATATGTGTAATTTTTTACAAATAATTCCGGAACCGTCTGTTTTTTATTTTCCATCATTTTTATAGAAATAAACGTGCAAATGTATATCAAATTATGGATATAACAAATTATGGACAGTTTTGATAAGCGTTATTCGATTTAAATTTTTTCATGCATCAAAACATTTCATTAGACGTTAATAAACAAGTCGATTAACAATTGATAAAGGCATTAATCATTAATTTTTCAATAAACTGTTTTTAATATTTGTTATGTTATTATAAATCTTTTATATCTTTGCACACGTTTTTACGATTTTTATTAAACAAATATATTTTTACGTTACAATGTTGTGATATGAGCAAAGTCAAAAATAAAAAGGAGGTATCGAAACCGTTGGTGTATATTAATCTCAAAACGGATTTTGGGTTTAAAAAAGCATTCGGAAATAAAAAGCGCTTGATGGCGTTTCTGAATGCAATATTGCCCGAACGTGTTACGTATATCGAGTATCGTCACCCCGAACAGTTCGGTCATCGGGCGGGAGACCGTAAGTCTGTGTATGATATTTATTGTAAAAACGATAAGGGCGAATATTTTATAGTAGAAATGCAAAACGCCAAGCAACCTCATTTTGCGGAAAGAGCATTGTTTTATGCAAGTTATCCGATACTTGGTCAGGCGCCGAAAGGTAAAGTAAAAATAAAAGACGAACATGGTAAAGTAACAGAACAGCCATGGGATTATTCTATTAAAAGAGTATATCTTGTATGTATTTTGAACTTTATAATGTTTCCGGAAAAAAGCGCCAGAAATATTGTAATAGAACATGTGAAACTGGTAAGACTGGAAGCAAATATAGTTTTTACCGATAAACTGGAATTTGTGACAATAGAATTGCCGAAATGCAAACAAAAAGAAGGCGAATTAATTACCATGCGGGATAAATGGGTATATATCCTGCAAAACATGGAAAAATTACAGAAATGTCCGGAACAGTTACACGAAGAGATTTTTCAACAGTTATTTGAAGATTTAAAATTAGATAATTTAACACCAGACGAAATGGAAACATATAATAAAAGTATTTTAGAATACGATGATGTGATTCTTGCCATAGATTATGCCAAAAAGATGGCTGAAGAAAAAGGTGAAAAAAGAGGCGAAAGAAAAGGCAGAAAAGAAGGCAGAAAAGAAGGCAGAAAGGAAGGCAGAAAGGAAGGCAGAAAAGAAGGCAAAGAAGAAGGCGAAAAAGAAAGTCTTGAAAAAGTTGTTCGGAGATGTTTTCAACAGAATATACCTGTTGAAAACATTGCTGAAATAACGAATTTATCAATTAAGCAGATAAATGCTATTTTAACAAAATAAATACATTATCTGTAATTTAACACCAGACGAAATGGAAACATATAATAAAAGTATTTTAGAATACGATGATGTGATTCTTGCCATAGATTATGCCAAAAAGATGGCAGAAGAAAAAGGTGAAAAAAGAGGCGAAAGAAAAGGCAGAAAGGAAGGCAGAAAAGAAGGCAAAGAAGAAGGCAGAAAAGAAAATATTGAAGAAATTATTCGAAGATGTTTTCAGAAAAAAATGCTTGTTGAAGACATTGCTGAAATAACGAATTTATCAATTAAGCAGATAAATGCTATTTTAACAAAATAAATACATTATCTGTAATTTAACACCAGACGAAATGGAAACATATAATAAATTAGACTACGATGATGTGATTCTTGCCATAGATTATGCCAAAAAGATGGCAGAAGAAAGAACTGAAAAAAGAGTCAGAAGAAAAGAAAGAAAAGAAGGTAGAAAAGAAGGTATTGAGATTGGAAGAAAAGAAAGTCTTGAAAAAGTTGTTCGGAGATGTTTTCAGAAAAAAATGCCTGTTGAAGACATTGCTGAAATAACGGATTTATCAATTAAGCAGATAAATGCTATTTTAACAAAATAATTAATAAAAATAAATTCACATATAAATATTTAATTCTAAACAACATGGTTGTACTGGATCTATTAAAACAAGAGTGGCTGAAAAGCCGACGCGCAAAGGCATTTTACAAAAATCTGGCAGTTAACATTCTGTTAATAGTAGCCGCATTGTATTTTGCCGCTATATTTTTGGTTATGGGATTTTACCTTGGGGCAATATTGGAAAAAATCGCTATCTCGGAAAAATCAACTCCAATGGCATTATTCAACGGGGCGATGTTATACATAATGCTCGGCGGCATATTGATGAGGCTGTTTATGCAACAACTCGGCACAATAAACCTGTTATCCTATCAGATACTGCCCATAAAACGCTCAACATTAGTCAATTTTTTGCTGCTAAAACCGCTGGCATCCCCTTTGAATTATATGACGCTACTTGTTGTTATACCCTTTGCCGTCAGGTCGGTGAGCAATTACCATGACGGGGCGACAGCCTTTCGCTTTGTACTCAATATCGTT
Organism: Prevotellaceae bacterium; assembly: GCA_031273485.1. Classification (GTDB taxonomy): domain Bacteria; phylum Bacteroidota; class Bacteroidia; order Bacteroidales; family UBA932; genus JAIRLF01. The sequence continues at coordinate 758 of JAISRS010000239.1, read as the reverse complement.
TTTATCATCTGGTTCAATTCGTTGCTCACTGCTTTTCTGAAACGCAGATTCTCTGCCGATTTCAAGTTTTTTTTGGTGATAATAGCCATTGCGGCAGCGATTGTCGCTCTGGAAGCATTCCGTCTGTTTTCGTTCTCTGACGCTTCCGAATTGATTTTCGGATTTTTATTGAATCACTCATGGGGAAGCGTATTGGTGTTCCTGCTTCCTGCGGCTGCATTCGCCATAAATAAACGGTTTTTTGCACGCAACTATTATCCGGAACATTTTAACAGAAAAATCGACAAAAGCAATACCGCCGGTACGCCAATGATGAATTTGTCGTTCTTCGACCGCTTCGGCTCCATAGGCGACTTTATTGCATTGGAATTAAAATTGATACTGCGGCATAAGCGAACAAAGTCGATGCTGTACGTGTCGTTGATTTTTCTGTTCTACGGATTATTGTTTTATACCCAAAAAGCATATAACAACTCGGCTGGCTGGTTGTTTTTTATTGCCCTGTTCAGTACGGGATTCCTGATGATGATGTACGGACAGTGGATTATCAGTTGGGACAGCGCCTATTTCGACGGGCTGATGACCAAAAATATCCCGATACGCTCCTACATGACCGCTAATTATTATCTTTTGGTTGCCTTCAATGTGATTAGCTTTGTCCTCACAACGCCCTATTTTCTGTTCGGGACAAAAATAATACAGATGCACCTCGCCGCATTTCTCTTTAATGCGGGAGTAAATATTCCGGTATTTCTCTA
>JAISRS010000219.1 GCA_031273485.1 Prevotellaceae bacterium | reverse complement strand
AACTTGATTTTTCAAGGCAGACAAGATTTTTAAACCGGAGTTTACCAATTGTAAATGAGGATTTAAAAATTAATAAAATTGACATTGAACGCCGAAAAAGCAGTTTTTAGGAGTTCCCTCTATTTCTGGATTGTTTCCGCTGCGCCGTTGCAATGTCTGCGCAGCCCCCAGTCTTAGCCTGACGGTTATGCCTTGGGGGATACAGGCAGGCTTCATAATTCATAATTATAATTTAAGTTCGTGTCCCATTTTTTTGGCTTTGGTTTCCAGATAAAAGCGGTTATGTTTGTTTGCGGGAATAATCAGCGGCACATTTTCCACTACAGTGATACCATATCCTTCAAGACCGCGTCGTTTGAGCGGATTATTTGTCATCAGTCGCATCTTTGAAACGCCTATTTCTCTAAGGATGCTTGCTCCTACGCCATAATCTCTTTCGTCGGCTTGAAATCCCAGAGCGAGATTAGCTTCTACGGTGTCTTTTCCTTCTTCCTGCAATTTATATGCGTGGATTTTGTTGAACAGTCCAATCCCGCGCCCCTCCTGATTGAGATACACAATTACTCCTTTTCCTTCCTGTTCAATCATTCTCATTGCCGCGTGAAGCTGCAACCCGCAATCGCATCGGCACGAGCCGAAAATGTCACCTGTCATACACGACGAATGTACCCTTACAAGAATAGATTCGTCATTTGCCCATTTGCCTTTTGTCAGGGCGATATGCTCCACCCCGCCATGCAGTTGCTTGAAAGCGATGAGTTCAAATTCGCCGAATTCCGTAGGCATTTTCACCTTAGCTCCACGTTTCACAATACTTTCGCTTTTTAGACGATAAGCTATAAGGTCTTTTATCGCCACAATCTTTATCCGGAACCTTTTCGATATATCCATCAGTTGCGGTAAGCGCGCCATAGAGCCGTCGTCATTCAGAATTTCCACCAAAGCTCCGCCGGGCGTCAGTCCTGCAATTCGAGTCAAATCCACCACCGCTTCGGTATGTCCGGCGCGTCTTAGCACGCCTTTTTCTTTTGCTTTTAGAGGGAAAATATGTCCGGGGCGTCCCAACTGTTCGGGTTTGGTATTGGGATCGACAAGAGCCTGAATGGTTTTAGCCCTGTCGCCGGCTGAAATACCGGTGGTACATCCGTTGCCGAGTAAATCAACGGCAACGGTAAACGGAGTTTGATGCAGGGCGGTATTTTGTCCAACCATCATCTCCAGGCGTAACTCTTCGCAGCGCGATTCGGGTAGCGGCGCGCACACTAATCCACGTCCGTGGGTAATCATAAAATTGACGGCGTCGGGAGTGATTTTTTCTGCGGCAACAATAAAGTCGCCTTCATTTTCACGGTCTTCGTCATCAACCACTATCACAATGCGACCCTGTTTGATGTCTTCCAAAGCCTCGTCGATGGTATTAAATTTTACTTCTGTCATTGATATAATTATTTAAATCCAGATTATTCTTTATCTCTTTTAATATGTATTCCAGTTTCTTAAACTTTCTAATTTTTACGATAATAAGTATGACGGTGTAGGGGATTTTCAACAAGCCGTTTTGATTGAAAAGGAACTGTGGCAATATAAATTCGTCGGGATTCAATACGGGGAAATCTTTAACTATATTCCTGATTTTTTCATCCTCAATTGCGGCGTAAAAACTCAGTAAATGGTCATATAACGACTGTATTTCCAGCAAATCGCTATTATCGTTCATCTTCAACATTGATTTTCGACTTTGGAACAGTTTACTTAGCCGGTGCGACGACAGATAATTGTCAATGAGCGTTTCCATCTGCTTCGCCTCCTCGTTACTGTTCAGATACGCAGCCTTTAACTGCTCTCCGTACAGTGGGGTTATTTTATCGAAATCAATGGGATTCATCAATTGTTTCATTCTGCCCAGCAGTATGTTGAACAGGCGTTTGTAGGAATCGGGATTGAACAGCTGCGAATCGGTATTTGCTTTGTAGGTGAGGAACACAGCCATAGGCATAAATATAAACGACGAAAACCATGCTCCGAAGAACGGTTCCCAGTCGCCGTTTTGCACCATTTTACGGCATATTGTTTCAATCACCCAATAAATCACAAAGAAAAAGATGGACACTACCACCGGCAAACCTAAGCCTCCTTTGCGAATTATCGCCCCCAGAGGCGCTCCTATAAAAAAGAAGATGATACAGGCAAAAGCCATAGTATATTTTCTGTAGCGTTCGTAATCGATGTTCTTCAGTTTTCTTGTTTCCAATTGAATATCTCTAAGTTCGTTATCCCAGTATCCTATTGCCCGTATGGCGCCTGATTCGGCTTGCGCCAGATAATCGACTTTTAGAGTGGCGGTTGAGGCATTAAAAATCGAATCGATATTATATTTCAAACTTTTGGTTTTTTGTCGCAGAGTATCTTCTTTTAAAGAATATTTAAATGAGCTTGAGGTATTGAGGTTTGTCTGTTCAAAATTATTGATAATGTTTTTTCGTTTTTTGTTTATCGAATCCGAATCGCTGTTGAGAGTTACCATGCTTTTTGCCATGGGCATTTCCTTGAATAATGCCGAATATGAACGGGATTCCTCTTCGCCCATATCTATTGCAACGGTTTGTTCCTTAAAAAACCGCCGGTTGAAGGGATAGGTTGTTTTATCCAGTCGATTATTTTTCAACTCCTCCGAATAAGTTGTTCCGTTGATAAGTTTAAACAGGATGTATCGCGAATCCTTGGTTTGTTTCACATATCCCGTATCGGCAATGGTTACGGCAATATTTCCTTCGCCTTTTGTGTGGTCGTAAATCATCACATTGATTAAAGCGCCCGTAAGCGGGTCTTTACGATCGACCCTCATACTGAATCCGCCGATTTCGTCATAGAAAATATCTTCGGGAATACTCAATTCAGGGCTTTTATTTCTGATTTCCTGCAACATTGTGCGCATTTGCAGAAAAGCGTAGGGAACAAAATTGCTTGAAAGGAAAAAGCTGCCTATTGCCACAACGATAATGGTATAATAGAGTGGTTGCAGGATTTTGTTCAGCGATATTCCGGAGGCTTTTATTGCCAGCAATTCGTTATTTTCGCCGAGGTTGCCCATAGTCATCAACGATGCCAGCAGCGTGGACAGGGGTAGGGACATAGGGATGTTGAAGGATGAGACCCATCCTAAGAATTTCAGTATCGTACTCCATGCCAAGCCCTTGCTGACAAGTTCATCTATATGCAGCCACAGGTACTGCATCAAAAAGATGAATACTACTATAAACAAAGTCAGGAACATTGGTCCCAGATACGATAAAAATATGTGTCTATATAACGTTTTCAATTGTAACTACCATTTTTAGTGCGCAAAGTTACTCTAATTATTTAATGTTATTTAATGAACATGTTTGAAAGCTATAAATTTCGAGGTAACCCGACATTTCATATTCGGGTTTAACTGCTGTGAATAAGGATTTAAAGCCAATAATAAAGATGTGAAAAATTTCCGTTTATTTGCAGAGAGTCAACAGTTCTTCCCTTGTTCCTTTATGGACATTGAAAGCGACTTTGGAGTTAATATTTTTAATGACGCCTTTATCGCTGTATTGCCAAAAAATCCACTCAAAATCAACATTCGGGCTATTTTTGGTGTAATGAGCGATCCAGAAATGGTATTCTTCAAAGTCTTTACCAGACAGGTATTTTTTGTAGAAACTCACATTTGTATAAATTATGGGTTTAACTCCATAATGGGATTCTATTTTCTTCAGCCATTTTTTTACGCCTTTCTTCATATTGTCGCTTCCAAGTTTGCCGACTTCCTCAATATCAAGCACCGGAGGCAGGTCTCCGCTTTGCAGTTTAACCTGTCGGATGAAGTTGGCGGCTTGCAGTAACGAATTGACATTGGGTTTATAATAATGATATGCGCCTCTTATTATATTGTGTTTTTTTGTTTCTCTCCAGTTGTAGTTAAAATATTTGTCTTTTAATGATTGTCCTTCAGTGGCTTTTACGAAAGCAAAAGTGATTTTCACGCTGTCTTTTCCGCTTTTCACGTTAGCGATGTCTTTCCAGTTGATTTTTTCCTGATATCTGGATACATCGATTCCATAAATTTCGTATAGCGGCATTGTGATTCCGAAAGCGCTTCGTCCTTTATCTCTCGACAAACCTAAATCGGGAATAAGAATCATCAGCAATATTATGCAAATATATTTCCACCCCAGATATTTGACCTTTAAGGGATTTATAAAATTTACATAACTTATTTTTGTCATATTGTTGTTTCTTTTTACTGCTCTTTATTTATTTATCAAATGTTATTTTTTACATTTTTTCAATAACTTCAATCATCGTTATTGCGTGCAAAGGTAAGTAATAATTGCCTTACCGGACATGTCGATTAACCTATTTTAACATACTGTTATTTTAACAAAGTAAAGTAACGGTTTGTTTATGAAACAGCTGTTTTCTGCGCTTCATTCATAGGTATTTAATATAATTGCGCTTTATATACAACAACTTGTTTACAAGTGTTTTCGTATTCCTGACTGTGATATTTTATGCATATTATCAAACAGTTATCAATTCAAAAAAGAAATCAAGACAATCAGATACTCACAACACGCATATCGGGATAAATACAATTAATAATGGCGTATTTTCTTTATTATTACTCTTTTATTTCAAACACCCAAGATGATTGTTTGTTGTAAAATGTTAAAAATACAGGTATTTCCAAATTTATCGTATTGCGAGATGGGGATAAATAACTTATTGCCGGTTTCTTTGAAAAAAAAGGAGGGGATTTGTAGCGAACGACGAGGGGAATGGGCTTCCGCGAATGAAAGTAGAGCTTCCGCAAGTGAAAGTAGGGCTTCCGCGAATGAAAGTAGGGCTTCCGCAAGACGAAGGGCTAAATCTTATTTTGAGGTGCTATGGTAAGAGGTAACGACTATGTACACTTCGTTCTTCGTAGCGATAGCCCTTCGGGCTGTCGCTACGAAGAACAGAGGGAACGTAGTCGTCATTTCACTCCATAGCATCTCAAAATAAGATTTAGCCCGAATTACACGAATTTTTTTGTTGCCGATTTTTACGAATTTCCACGAATTAAATCCTGCGGATTTTAAATCCGTTCTATTCGATTAATCCGGTGACAAAGAAAAAAATGCAGCGGTCGAGGTCTTGATAAAAATGTTTCGTAACAGGATATATCGTATGTTCATAATAAAAATTATGTACCTTTGCCACTCAATAAATAAAAAATACAATGTCTATAGAAAGAAAATGGATAATGAAGCAGAAAGGAGAAGCTGCAAAGGTACAAAGATTAGCAAACGAGCTGTCGATTGATATGGTTTTAGCCAATTTACTCGTGCAGCGGGGAGTATATACTTTTGATGATGCACATGTTTTTTTTCGTCCGAAACTTGAAAATCTCCACGACCCTTTTCTTATGAAAGATATGGATGTTGCAGTGGACAGAATCAATTACGCTATCCAAAACGGCGAAAATATCATGATTTACGGCGATTATGATGTGGACGGCACAACGGCGGTGGCGCTGGTATATCTTTTCCTGAGAAAATATTACAGAAGAGTAATCTATTATATCCCCGACCGATACAGCGAAGGTTACGGAATATCGTATAAAAGTATCGACCATGCCAGGGAAAAAAGCATCTCGTTAGTGATTGCGCTGGATTGCGGAATAAAGGCAAACGATAAAATATCTTATGCCAAATCCAACGGCATAGACTTTATTATCTGCGACCACCATTTGCCCGATGAACAGATTCCGGAAGCGGTGGCGGTGCTCGATCCGAAACGTAACGATTGCAATTATCCGTTTTCCGAACTGTCGGGTTGCGGAGTAGGATTCAAAATGTTACAGGCTTTTTGCATGGTTAATGACATCTCGTTTCTGGAAATTTATCCGTATCTGGATTTGCTTGCCGTGAGCATTGCCTCCGACATTGTTCCCGTTATAGGCGAAAACCGAATCCTCGCCTTCTACGGATTGAAACGTCTGAACGAAAATCCCCGCAGAGGGCTTAAATCAATAATAAAAATATCGGGACTCGAAAATCACAGAATAAGCATCGACGATATTGTGTTTAAAATAGGTCCTCGAATCAATGCAGCGGGCAGAATGGAGTCGGGCAAGGCGGCGGTGGATTTATTGACGTCCGAATCCGACGAGGCAGCCGATTTTTTTGGCGAAACAATAGACGTCCATAACAATGATCGCAAATATGTTGACCGGCAGATTACGCAGGAAGCCATACAGATGATTGAACTTAGCGGAGAAGGAATTGCAGATAAAGCCACCGTTTTGTATAATCCGCAGTGGCATAAGGGAGTGATAGGGATTGTTGCTTCACGATTGATAGAATCGTACTATAAGCCTACTATTGTGCTCACTAACTCCAACGGATACATAACCGGTTCGGCACGCAGCATCCCCGGCTTTGACCTGTATCAGGCTATAGAAGCCTGCTCGGATTTGCTCGAAAATTTCGGCGGACACATGTATGCCGCCGGTTTGACTATGAAGGAAGAAAATCTTGAGAAATTCAAAATACGCTTCAAAGAAGTTGCCGCAGAAAGCATTACCGACGAAATGATGGTGCCTCAAATTGCCATTGATGACTATTTGGATTTTAAACAAATAACACCGAAATTCTTCCGCATCCTGAAACAGTTTCAACCCTTTGGTCCGGGAAATATATCTCCGGTGTTTTTAACTAAAAACGTGTATGATAACGGTAACGGACGTATAGTTGGACAGGACGGAGGACATCTGCGACTGGAACTGATTCAGGAAAATGAACCTTACAGACATATCCCCGCCATTGCCTTCAACCAAGCCGACCATTTTGAGCATCTTAACGGAGGAAACCCCGTGGATGTCTGCTATTCGATTGCCGAAAATTATTACAGAGGCATTGCAAATATCCAGCTTCAGGTGAAAGATATAAAAGACAGGGAAATCATTCCATAATAACTGTAAATGTGTTGAAAGTTAAGGCATACATTTGTGTTATATTTTTATGTGCAGCCTCTTCGCTACAGGCGCAAGACCCTTATCTGGCAATCAAACCCGCAATGCCTCTATGGTTTAATCCCGCTTATGCAGGCAATGAATATTATACCAGAGCCACGCTCAACTACAGAAATCATTATCCGGCGTCAGGAACGGGTTTTGCAACTTACAGCGCCTCGTTTGATACGTATATCGACAGATATAACAGCGGACTGGGCATTACTCTGATGAGCGACCAGCTGGGCAGTAAATCCTATTCCTACAGTTCCGCCGGACTTTTCTGGTCGTATAAAATCACAACCGGAAGCTCAAGCTACATCAAAGCAGGACTGACGGGCAATATTTTCTACGGCATAAACGACCCTAACAGCTTGTTGTTCCCCGACATGATAAATCCCGACGGAACCACCGACCCTAACCTGTTTACTTATGACAGACTGTCAACATTTGGCGCCGATTTCGGCTTCGGCGCACTGTTTAGCTCCAATTTCTTCGAAACAGGAGCGGCAATACATCATCTCGGCAGGGAAGATAAAAACCTGTACTGGTCGCGTCCTGTGAGAATTTTTGCCCATGCCGAATGGTACATACCGATATTCGGCAAAACAAGATATTCAACACGTAAGGGATTTACTTATTATCTGAAAGAATCGGCGCTTAAACCCAATATTTTTGTGACGCATCAGGCAAAGGTAACATTGTGGGGAGTGGGACTTGCATATCAGTTTCTGAATTTCAACGCAGGCGTTTCCAGCCGACAAAATTTCAAGTTAAATTCCTTTACCACCTCGTTCCATATCGGCTATTTTTCCGACATAATGGAGATTCATTATGCCTTCGACCTGGGAGTTACAGGGAAAAATTTCAGAGGTCTTGCAACCTCATCCCACGAAATCGGAATAGTATTCAAGTTTGATACCGGAAAAGAATCCGAATGATGCGTAATGGTTTGGGTACTGCCAATGACGGCAGCGCAGTTATCATTAATATGGAAGGCGCACCACTGACAGGGTTTTGAACTCCTGTCAGGGTTAGAGAGAGGGTTTGCAAGCCGGAGTAACCTGCTTTTAGCTACGGCGTAGCGGGACGCTATGCCGAACAACGGAAACGTGGCGCGCCTTGCCCCTGCAATGTCGTTGCGGAGCCTCCCGCGCGGGAACCTCCGATTCCGATTGGTGTCATTGACACTAATCGGAATCACCTCCGATTCCGATTGGTGTCAATGACACTAATCGGAATCACCTCCGATTCCGATTGGTGTCATTGACACTAATCAGGATTACTCACTGATTCCGATTGGTGTCAATGACACTAATCAGAATCACCTCCGATTCCGATTGGTGTCATTGACACTAATCAGAATCACCTCCGATTCCGATTGGAAACATTGTTTCCAATTAGAACCAATAACAAAAACCTGATTTCTACCTGATTTTCCAAACAAAACAACCTCAGTAGAGCCACGTAATTATGGATAAAGTGAAAAAAAATCTGCGTTTCAATCACATTTTGAAACGCAGATTTTCGTTATTGATTTACTTACTTGTGTGTGGCGTAAATCGTGAAGTCATATTCGTATTTCTTGGCATTGAGTCGATATGGTTGATGAGGCAAAGCGCCCCAGGTGTCGTCGCCGGCAAGACCGCGTTGTGCGTGGTCGATATTGAGATAAACCTCGTTTCGGGGGACAATCTCGCACGGGTGGACATTCTTTTTGGTAGTTCCGAAATCCAAATCCTCCCAGGGATTATGGGTAACGTTGACATTCAATGGCGCCGAAGCTGCCGGGGACGAAACTCTTATTCCCGTTCCTTCGCCGTTGACGAGCTTAATCCAGCGCACATCGGTGCGGTTGCCGTTTTCCTGCGGACGGATATACTCGTATCCGAAACCGCTTACTGTGTTTTTGTAGATTCCCACAAACGAGGCGGTGTTGCGGTCGGAATAGTTTTCCAGAGGTCCTCTGCCGTAATATTCAACATCCTCGAACTCCTGCGGAAGAACCATGCGCATACCGAAGCGCGGCATTTCGGGCAGATTGTCCCTGCCTGCAGTCCACGACGCCTTCACTTGCAGTCCGCCGCGGTTATCGAACAGATATTTTACAGAATACACGCTGCCGATGTCATCTAAGGAATATTCCGTTTCGATGGAATATCCGCCATTACCCTCAATCGCGTCAAATCGCTTCAACGTCCTGTTTTTGCCGGCTTGACGCCAGATATTGCTTAGCTCCGGCATCCGGTTGCCGTAGTCATTGTCGGTGGGAGCGCGCCAGAAGTCGGGTTGCAAGCCGCCTGCCAGGGTTTTGCCCCGATATGCGAACCGTTGAAGTTCGCCGTTGCGCTTGTTGAATCTGACCTCCGTATCGTTGGCTTTCAATACAAGCGTCCGGTCGTTATTTTCCAGCACTTCGATGACGTCGGTGTTGTCCGCTGCAATATCTGTAAAATCCGACTCTATGCCGAAGGCAAACTGTTCGCGGGCTATTTCGTAACCGGCGGGTATCATTTCCGTTGCTTCTTTTGTGTAAGCGTAAATGTTGAGAAAATATTCGACGCCGGCTTCCTTTGCCGGTGCAGACAGCTGAACGGCAATATCTTTTTTTGTCAGGGGAGATTGAGAAACCTGCACATTTCCGGTTGTCGTTATCTCTCCGTTTTTCAATAATTCCCATTTGAAATCGTACTTGTTTAAATCGGTGTAATGGAAACGGTTTTCAATCGTGATGATTCCATTTTCAATATCTTTTGCGGTGAAAAGAATATCCTGATACACCTTTTTCACCTCGTACAGACCCGGATGCGGTTTGCGGTCGGGAGTAATCAGACCGTTGGCGCAGAAATTCTGGTCGTGGGTATACTGATAGCCGCCGATGTCGCCGCCATACGCCCAGTATTTGCGTCCGCTGTCGTCGGTGGCGGCTATGCCCTGATCCACCCAGTCCCAGATAAATCCGCCCTGCATGTGGGGCGAAGTGGCGATAATGTCGAAATATTCCTGAAAGTTGCCGGTGCTGTTGCCCATTGCGTGAGCGTATTCGCACATAATGTAGGGACGTGTAACGTCGGTGCGGGAAGCGTATTTTTTCATGCTTTCCATACCCGGATACATGGGGCAGACAATGTCGGTATTTTCGTTTTCACCGGCTTGCTCGAACTGAACAGGTCGGGTATTGTCGCGCTGTTTCAGCCATTTGTAGATGTCGTGAAATACGGCTCCGTTGCCGCACTCGTTGCCCATACTCCAGACAATGACCGATGGATGGTTTTTATCGCGTTCCATCATGCGAACCGCGCGGTCTTTGTGCGCTTCCGCCCATTGGGGAAGGTAAGCGGGATGTTTCCCCCTGTCGAACCAGCCCTGCCATTCCGCTCCCATTGCATGGGTTTCGATATTAGCCTCGTCGCAAACAAACAGACCGTATTCGTCGCAGAGTTTGTACCAAAGCGTACTTTGCGGGTAGTGGCTCGTGCGGACAGCGTTGATGTTGTTTTGTTTCAT
>JAISRS010000194.1 GCA_031273485.1 Prevotellaceae bacterium | reverse complement strand
TTTTGTTTCCACGTTTCGTGCGAACCCAACCTTTAACGGTGAATTCCTTTCCTGTTTCCCTGGATTTCAATACATCGGAAATCCTTACTCTACCGGGTGTTTGCATAGTTATATAAAATTTATTCCACTTAAAAAACGCGCAAAGGTATAAAAAATAATTGAAACACCCGACTTCTGCGTTACGCTCATCGTTAAAATGCCCATTTGCAAGCCGTAAACTCCGCTATTAGCGTTCGGCAAAATATGATGCAATTGCCATAACGCGGGTTGCTGACTTTGATATAAGGGAACGCCGAAAAAGCAGTTTTTAGGAGTTCCCATAAATCAAAAACAAAAGACGGGACTTGCGCCCCGTCTTGTCAGTCTGCTTTTCAGCGCTTTAATTTTACTCAACCTTTCAGATATGCAACAAACATCCACACAGTTTTTTCCTGTGCTTTGAGATAATCGCTTATCAGCGACAATGTTGCTTCATCTTTAGCGGAGTTTGCCAGTTCCATTATTTCTTTTTCGATGGCAATTATAACTTTATAGCTTTCCAGAATATTTGTTACGGCTGCCTTACCGCAACATACACCCGTAACTTCCTTGATTGAAGATACCTGGAGGTATTTGGAAAAATTATTTTCCGGAATCCCGCCTAAAGTTAAAATACGTTCCGCTACTTCATCAATTTTTTCAGCCAAATCATTATATTGGTCTTCAAATTTTGAATGTAGAGTAAAAAACGAATGTCCTGTAATTGTCCAGTGAAATCCGCGCACATTCGTGTAACACACCTGTAAATTTGCCAGTAATTCGCCTAATTTGGAAACAAGCGCACTTGCGCCGTCCTTGCAAATGCCTGTAAAATCCAGCACCGAACTCCCGTTGCAACATGTTTGTCCCTTGAGTTCAGTTCCTTGAGAATCAGTAATTGATTGCATAATTTTAAATTTTTAATTAATAATTATCTAATAAAATTTTTGCAAAATTAAACAATATTATCCATATATCAAAACGATATTTTTTATGTCCATATAAGCAGAATCTATGCGATAAATTGTTCGAGTCATAATATCTTTAAATTTAGGTATTTGATTATTCCCGCATTTGTGTAAATTCTTTGCGCCCTTTGTGTTGGAGAAAATTTCTTTTGATTTGAATTTAGCGAAATTCGGAACAGTTCGTGATAATTTGCGGATAAAATATTGCCGTTTCCGATTTTTCATGTAATTTTGCGAAAAAGTTTACAACAATGGTTTTATTTGAAAAATCCGTAAAGTTTGGCTTGGCATCGTCCATAGAATATTCTCCGCAGGGGATAATCAGCAGGCAGATAGTAAGAAACAATGCCGGCAAAGTTACGCTGTTCTCTTTCGACGAAGGGCAGTCGTTGAGCGAACACACCGCCCCGGTCGATGAAATAATTCAGGTTCTGGAGGGCGAGGCAAATGTGATTATCAACGGCAGAGAAAATATCCTGACGGCGGGCGAAGCGATGATTATGCCTGCCGATATACCTCATGCGCTCAAAGCCGTAACAAAAATTAAAGTGATTTTAATAACTATAAAAGGATGATAGAAGAATATTACCCTTCGCGAGTGTGGAAATACTGTCCGTACTGCGGTTCCCAAAATATCTCATGGACAGACGGGACGCATAAAATGTCCTGCGGCACATGTTCCAAAACGTTCTTTATCAATGCGGCATCGGCGGTGATAGCCCTGATTCGCAACAGTGAAGGCAAATTTTTGTTTACACGCAGAAAAAACGACCCCGCCGCAGGGAAATTAGACTTTCCGGGAGGTTTTGTCGATATTGGGGAACGCTCGGAAGACGCGGTTGCGCGGGAAGTCAAAGAAGAACTTGATTTGGATTTGACAAAAGTAACGTATTATACGTCAATACCCAACCGTTATCTGTACGGCGGAATAACATATTTCACACTGGATTCGGTTTATCTCTGCGAGTGCGGGGATTTGTCGGGAATATCGGCAAACGATGATATTTCCGATTTTGTTTTTATGGATATAAATGACGTTCAACCGGACGATTTGGGTCTGGAATCCGTAAAAATAATAGTCGGGCAACTGGCAGCAGGTTCAATAACACATGATTTTAACGAAAAATAAAGATGAAAAGATTATTAACATTCGTATTCGTAATATTCGGCTATGTTTCTTATACTCAGAAACCCGCCGCCGAAGATTTAATCCGGTACCTGTCACATGCGGAAGGTAAAAAAGTCGGCTTGACCGCCAATCATACCACCCTGGTCGGCAATGTGCATCTTTTGGATATTCTTCTGGAAAACAACGTAAATGTTGTGAAAATATACGCACCGGAACACGGTTTCCGAGGTGTTGCGGGCGCGGGAGAAACCGTGTCTCACTCAAAGGACGAAAAAACCGGCATACCCGTTATTTCGTTGTACGGCAACAATAAAAAACCCACGAAAGCGCAAGTCGACGGGATAGATTGCATGATTTTCGACATACAGGACGTCGGCACGCGATTTTATACCTATCTGTCAACCATGCACTACATTATGGAAGCATGCGCCGAAAACGACATCCCGCTCCTTGTACTTGACAGACCCAATCCCAACGGTTTCTACATCGACGGTCCCGTGCTGGAATCTTCGTGTAAATCATTTGTCGGGATGCACAAAATTCCTGTTGTCCACGGAATGACTTTGGGAGAACTTGCCCTGATGATTAATTCCGAAAAATGGCTTGCCGAAGGCAGGGAATGCAAACTTACTGTTATCCCGTGTGTTGAATATACTCATAAATCCAAATATCAGCTGCCTGTTCCGCCGTCGCCCAATCTGCCCGACATGCAGTCGGTATATCTTTACCCTACCCTGTGCTTTTTCGAAGGAAGTCCTTTAAGCGTGGGCAGAGGCTCCGATTTTCCGTTTAAAGTTATCGGACATCCTTATTTTAAAGGAAATAAAAATTATTCTTTTTCATTTATCCCGAAAACAAGCGACGGGAAAATCAAACCTCTTTTGGAAGGACAGGTTTGTTACGGCAAGGATTTCAGGAATTTTAATACGGCGAATATCAACGAGATTAATCTTGACTGGATTATAGACGTATATAATGACTATAGTCCTAAAAATGATTTTTTTAAGCCTGTCTTCCCCAAACTTGCGGGCAACAATATCCTGCAAAAACAAATTGCGGAAGGCAAGACCGCCGCAGAAATCAGACAGTCATGGCAAAAAGACCTGGACGAGTTTAAAATAAAACGAAAGAAATATCTTTTATATCCCGATTTTTATTGAATCACGTCAAAATTGTGTAATTTTGCAGCGGTTAAAGAATAAAACATGACGAAGATGACATCGAACAACAGTTACGAACGACCGCTTGTTTCGTTTGACTGGGCGCTCAAACGCCTGTTGCGGAACAAGGCTAATTTTGAGGTTGTCGAAGGTTTTCTCAGCGAACTGCTGGGACGGCAAATCAAAGTGAACAGCATTCTGGAAGGGACAAGCAACAAAGAAGATCCGTCGGACAAGTCCAACAGTGTGGATGTGATTG
>JAISRS010000168.1 GCA_031273485.1 Prevotellaceae bacterium | reverse complement strand
AAAAGATTGTTCTATAAGACTAATGAAACTGTCGAGGTTTCTTTTCAATTCAACCGGTAATTCAACCGGCGTAAAAGGGTCGATGCGCATTGCAAAAAGTTTGAAAACATCATCTCGGTACTTCTTTATTATGACTTTTCAACTATGACCTGCATCGCGAATCTGGATATAACCCTGATCACGAAAGGCTTTAGACAATTTGCTGTCGTTGTCGTGGAAATTCGTAAAAATCCTGTGGATTTTTAAATTCGTTCAATTAGATTAATTCGGCGACCAAAAAACATCGTGTTAATTTGTGGATAAAGAAAAAAGCCGCCCGATTATTCGGACAGCTTTTTGTGTTGTTGAGAGTGGCGGTAAATCAGTATGATTAATCTACTTTAACTACGCTAACCAATTCTACTTCAAAAATTAGTGTTGCTCCTCCCGGGATAGCTCCTCCGGCGCCTTGATCTCCATAAGCTAAAGACGCAGGGATATAAAATATGTATTTTGCGCCTTCTTTCATTAAGGGAATACCTTGTTTCCAACCTTCTATTACTCCGCCTAAGGACATTGTTCTTACTTCGTCCCGCGAAGAATCGAAAGTATAGCCATTAATTGTGGTACCCTTGTATTTTACGCGTACCGAATCCGACACTTTAGGTGAAATCCCGGTACCTTCGGTTATTACCTTATATTGTAACCCGCTTCCCAAGACCTTAATACTATCTTTTTTCAGATTTTCTTCCAAAAACTCAACATTTTTTTTCTTCTCCAATTGCAAAAAATATTGGTTAATTACTTGTGCCGCCCACTGAATATCTCTTTTTTTGACAGTGTCGTTATTCAATATCTCTTTTATACCTGCAAGTAAATAATCATAATCAGGTTCTAATTGAGAAGATCGAAGTTTGTTGAGGGTTGAATGGGCTTCATAAACACCTATTGCATAACTGACGGAATCCAATCCGTCTGATGCCGAACTAAGTTTTTTGTTCCCGCAATTGCAGGACGCTAACAAGAATGTAATTAAAAATAAATAAACGAAATGTTTCATAAATATGTTAAAATTTAAATGTGACAATTAAAAAATCGCACAAAGGTACACTTTTATTTTTTTTGTTCAATCAAATTTATAATTATTTTATTAAATTTATAATTATATCGCTATTAATAAGTCGATTAAAGATTATAAATTAATATATAAAACCTCTAAAAACTTGATTTTTCAAGGCAGACAGGATTTTTAAACCGTAATTTACCTATTTGTAAATGATAATTCAAAAATTGACGTCAAACGTCGAAAAACAGTTTTTAGAGGTTTCCATTATGTAAAACAACCTCTCTTAGAGGTGACTTTTAAGCTGTTAAACCTTCTACTCGTTTAATTTGGCGGTACGTTCAAAGAGTTCATTAGATTGCTCAAATAAATCTTTTCGTATTGATTTATAATGCTCTTTGACTAATTTACCGTTATCTTTCCCATCGGGATGATTTGTCCTCGCATAGAGAAGGTTATACAGTTTCGCCGCATCTTCTATAATAGAATATGCTTTGTCGGTGTTTTTTTTCGGATGTAAATATATGAATAATTGTACATCGGAGATAACTTCGTATATTAAAAACGAAATATCTTTCTTTAAATTTCTAATACTTGCCATTTAATTTTAATTTTTTTTAATTATTTTAATTTAGAATATTTTAGTCTTTATGTTTTGATGTAATAAAAGTGAAAATTCTGTTATTTTTTTAATTATGGGACAGCTTTATTAATTGGTTACCAAAACTATTTCTGTATTTAATTTCAAAAAAGAAGTATTTTTTAATATCGCTTTTCCATTTTCTATATATTTGTTTTCATAATCCCTCTCGCATTTATCAATCTCTATCCATTCTAAAATCTTATCAATTTCATCATCATAATTATTACATGATTTAACATTTTTATTATCTGTTTTTGCCTTTTTATGAGAACTTTTATACATATCATAACATATATACCCTATCACCATTATCGGCATACTTAATGTGATAAATATACTAAATCCATTCATAGTCATATTATTTTAATATATCAAAAATAAAAGCGTTTCTGTTGTAAATATTTATATTCAAAAAATAATTTACAAAAGTAAAAATAATTTTTAATTATCATACTATTTTCTATTTAACAATTATTTATCATTTTATTCCTATAAGGTGAAAAAACTCTTCACGGGTGCGATGATCCTTCAGAAATGCTCCTGTGAATGCGGATGTTACCGTTGTGGAGTTTTGTTTTTGCACCCCTCTGATTTGCATACACATGTGGGCGGCTTCCACGACCACCGCTACGCCCAGCGGTTTCAGCGCATCATTGATACAGTCACGGATTTCTAATGTCAGTCGTTCCTGCACTTGCAATCTTCGTGAAAAAGCATCTACAACTCTGGCGATTTTACTTAGTCCGGTAATGAATCCGTTAGGGATATAAGCAACATGAGCCTTGCCGTAAAACGGCAAGATATGATGCTCGCATAACGAATACATTTCTATATCTTTAACTAATACCATCTGTTTATAGTCTTCTTTAAACTTTGCCGAATTAAGCACTGCTGTGGGGTCAATCTCATAACCTTGAGTAAGAAACTGCATTGTTCTTGAAACCCGTTTGGGTGTTTTCAACAAGCCTTCCCTGTCGGTATCTTCGCCCAGCAGTTCTATGATTTGCCGGTATAAATCGCTCAGTTTTTTTGTCTTTTCGACGTTCTCCGGACCTTGAATCTTTTCATATCCTTCACTATCGCTGAATATTTGCATCTAAATGAGTTTCAAAATTTCCGTAATTAAATTATCCGTACCTTCGGCAATTTGCACAATGTCCGCATCAAGCATATAACAAGGCGTGGTGACAAGTTTATATTTCTCATCAACAACTGTTTCGCCGTGAGTAGTAACTACATGAAACGCTCCGTTTTTTTCGGCGGCTATCGACGCTTCGTTAACATCGCCCAAAGTAATTTTGCTACCCTTAAAAATTTTTGCAAATAATATGGGCGCTATACAGGTTGCCCCGATTGGTTTTTTTAATTTGCAGGCTTTTGTCAGCACGCTTTCAATTTCCGGAATCACCGTATAGTTTTCTCCTTTGTACGCAAAATCACAAAGATTTTTAGCCACGCCAAAGCCGCCGGGAAGAACTATTGCATCAAAATTTTCGGGATTGAGACGGTTAAGTGGCTGCGCTCCTTTTCTCGCTATACGTGAAGCTTCTACAAGGATATTCCTTTTTTCATTTTCCTGTTTGCCGGAGCAGTGATTTATCACCTCCGACTGTTCTTTATCGGGTGCAAATACCGTATAAGAGCATCCTGCTCGTTTTATAGCTAACAATAGCAGAGTAGATTCGTGTATTTCGGCGCCGTCGAATACTCCGCAACCCGACAGAATTACTGCAATTTTTTTCATCATATTACCTTTTTCCTAAATTTATAATATAACATACCTAATTATTTCCGCGCAAAAGTAAGTATTTTTATTTTAGTGAGAAAATATAAATATGAATTCGTGTAATGTCTGAACCATGATTAAAAGCCCCCCTATCCCCCCACAATAGTATCTACACATTTTTTCGAATTCGGCTAAATCTTATTTTGAGGCGCTCCGGAGGGATGTGACGACTACGTTCCCTTCATTCGTCTTGTCGTTATTATGAGGCGTAAGCCGAAGCAATCCAGAAAAATAAAGCATAAAATAAGTCTATTCCCGGATTACTTCCGGCTGCGCCGTCGCAATGACGACAAGCACAGGCATTGCTACTTTTTCAACAATATACTATCGAAAAAATTTGTGTAGATACTATTGCTCTCCAAAGGGGGAGTGCGGATTTTTACGAATTTCCACGAATTGAAATCCTGCGGATTTTTTTAATTATCCACGAATTACACGAATTTTTCTTTATCTGCGAATTTTCGTTCATCGTTAAAAAAAATAATTTGTACAATTTGATGTTATTTCAATTAAATTCTTACCTTTACATCCGAATTTAATAATTTATATTTATAATAATGAAACAATTAATATCAATTTTATCAGTGTTTTTGTTGTTTATTTCATGCAATGACAGCAATTCACACAAAATTAAAGGACAATTATCTTCGGATAATTTGGACGGACAAACTATTTATCTCAAGGACTATTTGAGTTTTATGAACGACCGAAATTCAAAACCTATAGATTCGGCGGTGATAAAGAAAGATCGCTTTACGCTGACATTTACAAATGTGGAACATCCGATTTTTGCTTTGCTTACCGATGATAATCAAAAAGCCTCAGCTGTGGTTTTTGTCGAAAATGCAAATATTAAAGTGAAGATTGATTTGGACAATCCGCAGAAAACTTCTGTTTCGGGTTCCGAATTAAATGACCTTTGGGCTGTGTATCTTGACTCAATAAGGGCTGTGAATGACAAATTTACAGAATTGATGCAATATGCTCAGTCGAAAGAACAAACTCCCGAATTTGAAGCCGAACTCATGGCAAGACAAAAAGCAATAATCGACGGACATGTGGCTTTTTCGGGAAGATTTATCAAGGATCATCCCGGAAATATCCTGACTGCTTTTATTTTAAGAGATATTGCAGGACAGGGTGGATTGTCGGTTGAAGAAATTCAAAGCGCTTACGATCAGCTTGACGAAAATGTGCGGAACAACGAAATAGGACAGTCAATACTGAAAGGCATTGAAAGAGAAAAAACTCAGGCGGTTGCCGTTGGAGAATTGTTTCGTGACCTGTCGATGAAAACACCTGAGGGTAAGGATATTTCAATATCGGACTTTGCCGGTAAAGGGAAATATGTGCTTCTGGATTTCTGGGCTTCGTGGTGTAGCCCGTGTCGCGCCGAAAATCCTAATATTGTGGCTTTATATAACGAATATAAAGATAAGGGTTTTGAAATAGTGGGAATTTCGTTGGATAATGACAAGGACGCATGGATTAAAGGGATTGAAGATGACAAGATTACCTGGAGCCAAATGTCGGATTTGAAAGGATGGGAGTCTCCGGCTTGCGTAAAATATAAGGTATCGGCAATTCCGTTTACACTGTTACTGGATAAAGAAGGGAAGGTGATTGAAATAAATCCGAGAGGCGAAGTCCTGAAATCAAAACTTAAAGAATTGTTAAACTAAGATACCGTTTCTTTTGAAGTCCGATTCGATATGATTGATTTGAATAACACTGAGATTGCATTTAAAATCAAAAATAACAAAGAACTTAAAAATGCAAAATTTTTGTTTTCCATGATAAAATATCCTTTTATGGTGCGTATCTTAGGATTTATGAGCAATTGGGCGCTGAAAATAAAATTCCCGATATCATGGGCGGTAAAACCTACTTTGTATAAGCATTTTGTAGGCGGTGAAACAATAGAAGAATGTTTTCCGGTAATGAAAAAAATGGCAGCGGAGAATGTTAAATCTATTTTGGATTTCTCGATGGAAGCCGTAGAAAAAGAAGAAGAAATTGATGCGGTATATCGTGAATTACTGAAGTCGGTGATAAATTCGGGAGAACATGCCGAAATTCCTTTCAGCGTATTTAAACCCACAGCTTTAACTACGCATAATGTGCTAAAAAAAACGTCGCTCAACGAGCCTTTAACTCCGGAAGAACAGATTTCTTACGGGAAATTTGTGCATCGTTTCGACATGCTTTGCGCAGCGGCAGCCAAAACAGGTAAACCGATAATGGTTGATGCCGAAGATTACTGGTTTCAGCAAACTATTGATATTGTTACCGAAGAAATGATGCTTAAATATAACGGAAAAACGGCGGTTGTGTATGCCACATTACAAATGTATCGCCACGACAGACTTGATTATTTGCAGCATCTGATTAATTTTTCCAAACAAAACAATATAATTGCCGGAGTGAAATTTGTGCGTGGAGCATACATGGAAAAAGAACGGGCAAGAGCTTCGGAAGGCGGTTATCCCTCGCCCATATATCCTGCCAAAGAAGATACCGACAGGGCATTTAACGAGGCTTTGAGAATATCGGTGGAAAACTGTGACGGAATCCGTGTTTTTTGCGGAACGCATAACGAAAAAAGCGTCAGCTATCTTATGCAATATATGAAAGATAAGGGATTATCTAACAATTGCTCTGCTGTTTACATGTCGCAACTGTACGGGATGAGCGACAATCTAAGTTTCAATATCGCAAAAGCAGGATATAATGTCGCAAAATATCTGCCATACGGCAAAATAAAAAATGTACTCCCGTATTTGATAAGAAGAGCAGAGGAAAATTCGGCAATCGCAGGGCAGACTACACGCGAATTAACAATGCTGAAACAGGAACTGAAAAGACGAAAAGCAAAATAAAATTCGCTTTAAATTAATTCATTTTACGAAATCCTCCATGATAATAATATCACGGGGGATTTTTTTTTCGGTTAAAAATCCGAATCCTGATTAAGGAACGCCTCCTGTTACCCCAAAGAGAAACAGACGATTTTCCTGATTTGTATCAGCCGCCCCGTAATCTGTATATTTCGTAAAGTTGTAAACGTTTCGCAATTTTCCCTTTCGTCAGGAAATGCGAGGGGGAGCGCAAGTATAAAACAGCAATGGTTACGAAGAAATTTTCTACGAAGGATTACGAAAGATCTACGAAGGATCTACGAAGGATCTATTCAGTGAAAAATACTCCTCCTGCCGCCTGTAAATGTCGGATTTTTTCCACCGCTCGCGCGGATTTAAGGACTTTAAGGTCTTTAAGGTCTTTAAAGTCCTTAAGGTCCTTAAGGTCCTTAAGGTCCTTAAAGTCCTTATTCCCCTTAATAAAAACCTTCCCCCCAAAAAAAAATCGACGAACCTGTTATTCTACAAGTTCGCCGATTCGTTATTTTAGGCGGGATTGTGTTTTGTGACGGATTAATTCAATCCGCCCAATGCTGCTACTTCCAGCGGAGTTAAAGCTCTGTTCCAGATTGCAACTTTTGATACGCTTATGGGAGCGTCTTCGCCGTCTTCGTCGGCAAAGAGCAGCACTCCGTTTGGATCAAGAGCGAAACGACTGTCGGCGGAGATAGCGGACGAATGTACAAACTCCCCATTGACATGAATATTATAGCTGTTCGCATTTACCGACAGTATCACACGCGACCAGGTATTGGCGGGAACACTGCCTTCGGAAGAATATCCGATATCGCCTATGCCAATGCGACCGTCGTTGCCTCGGATAAAGAGGTCTCCGTCATCATCGTTTGTCACAGTGGTTTGATAAAGCGCCAAATAATTGGCAGGAGCGAATTTTATCACAAGTTCGAGCGTGTATTCATTCACCTTTGTTCCGCCTCCATTGGCGGCTATGCCGTGGTTGCAGAGATAGTGTGAACCCATGCCTATCGTAACCGCTCCGTCGCCGGACGCTCTGCCTTCAACAGGGGCGAAACCTGTGCCGACAGCGGTCAAGTCGCTGCCAAGCGTTGCTTTGCCGAAGTTTGCAGGGTCGTCAAACTCCCATCGCCCGACTATATCACTCAGAATTTCATCCCGTACGGGAAGCGACTTTGATATCTTTGTGAACTTCAGACCTCTTACATTATATCCGCCCGTGTTTTCGTAGAACCGGATGACGTGTTCGCCTGCTGTGAGGTACAGTTCCGGTTGCGGTCCGTTGGGACGAGTTTCGAAAGTCCATTTGAAGTCGCTCCAGCTGCCGTCGTTCTGTACCGGAACAGCGCCGGTTGCGTTTTTGCCATCGACAAGAAAAGAAAGGGTAGGATTACTGCTGTTTGCCGACAGCATCAAGTCCGCCAGATAAATCCCGGCGTCTTTCACCTGAACCGTGTATTGCAGCCATTCTCCGGCATTAGTATAGCCGATATTCGGCGGGTTGCCTTCCAGATCGACGCCGTCGCTAAGTTTGTCGCCAAAAGATTGCCTATAGTTGACGCCGCCGGAATTTCCGGCGTCGTTGTCGTGATAGCCGATACCTTCGCCGCCGAGGTCAAAATCGGTAATGGGAATAACGCAGGGAGCATCGGCAGAGAGAGTGTATGCCTTCACATCCACGGGATATGCGGCGGAAACCACTACAGGTTCGAGGTCGTTGTCATCAAGTTTCAGCGACATGCTGTATTCCAGGTCCGACTTGAAATCGTCGATTATCGGCGTTTGGGTAAAATCGGTGTAAGTACGGGAAACCTCCACATTGTTTTTGTTGATGTATGAAACCTCGCACGAAATACCGGTCGTATTGCTCCAGACCAGCAGCAGCCCGTTGCCGAGTTGCGTTGCCGAGCCGATAATATTGTTGCGCACCGAAGCAAGCGCCTGTTCGCCATACGAGCGTCCCGACACTTCGGTGGCTATCGACGGATAGCCCTTGTCGCCGGTATGTACGATTTTGAACACATACGTGCCTTCTTCAAGCTCCAGTATCACCGAAGCGTATCCGTTGACTAAAGCGCTGCGGTCGATGGGGAAATCCTTCGACTGTTCGATGTTTTCACGATTGTTCCAATAGATGGTAGCGTTTGTGATTCGCGGATCGTCGTTCACTAACCATTTCAGCTGCACCCGTCCGAAACCGTTTGCAGCGATAACAGAATCGGCTCGACCGATATAATTGATTTCGCCGCGATTCAGGTATTCCTCAATATTATCGTTCATGTCCTTGCACGAAGCAAACAATACTGCTATTATCAAAATATTAATATACTTTTTCATGTTCTTACGTTTTTTAATCATTAATTATTGCTTTGAACCTGTCCCCAGAATGTGAGTTCTCCTATAATTATTTCGTAGGAGTTTTGCCATGTTTCGGTGATGTGGAAACGGACGTACCGTACCGGCGGCGCGTCCAGCGCGCAGTCAAACTGGAAGCCCTGCACGGCAAAATCCGCGTCTTCCTGCGTTACGGCGCTGTTGTCCATGCCCGAAGGTTTCAAAGTTACACATTCGGCAAGCAGCGTCCAGTCGGCTTTCCAGCCCGTGCCTTCTTCCTCGGCAGTCCAGTAGGCTTCGTCGGTGGAAGCCGAATATTCGGCGGCTCCGTACAGTTTCCAGCGTTTCACGTTGAGATGCTGTCCGTAAGTATAAGTGTTGCCGTTGTTCATCATGTAATGCCACAGCGCGTGCCGGCTTAACTTGGCGTTAACGCCCAGGTCGAGGGTAAACAGCATGGGGTATTTCGGTTCATTGGCGTACCACCAGTTGTAGGAAGTCAGTCCGATGTTGTCGTCGTACAGTTCCAGCCATCTACCGCCGCTGCCGCTCTGTCTTGCGCTCAGGTTGTCGCCCGGAAGTTCCTCGCGGCTCCAGAGTTGCTTGTTTAGTTTTTCTTCATACAGAGGAGTTTCCTCGATTGTTTTTACCGGCGACATGTTATCCCACCTGTCGCGCACCATCACTCCAAACACCCGTTTTTTTGGTTCAAGTCCTCGAACAGAGTAAACTCCATCGCGCAGACTTGTATATACAACGTCAACTTCCTTCATTTCGCCTTCGGCGGATAGCGTGTCATTGGCAGTTACCGTGATAGTGAGGTCTTCGCCTGTGGGGTTGCTCCATGTGATTCGTATTCCTCCAAAAGCGGGGGTTACTTCTATGGATTCGAAAATCGTTGTCACCGGCGGCGTGTCGGGCGTGATAGTAACGGATTCCGGTTCCGAAACGTTCTGACTGCGATCGACGCTGTAGAGCAATATTTCCTGCGGGTCGGTGGAACCGAATCCTTTAATTTCGAGCGTTCGTGTGTTAAGCGAAGCGGTATTGTTTTTCTCAACGCCGTTCACTGTCCACACGGCTTTTACATACAACATGTCTGGGTCGTCGGGCAAGTCATAAGTGATTTGCGCCCCTCCGGGGATGCTCACCGCTCTGACGTTTTTCACCTTTGCGGGAGGCGTGCTGTCAGAGGGGGTTTGCCCGATGGTATCTTCCTTGCAACTAACTGTTGCGCAAAGTATGGCAAGCGCCACAGCCGCCATAACTGTTCTTAGTTTTAAGTTTATATTTTTCATTACTTTAATTATTAATTGATGAATCATTAATATTGTTGTTTACCATCCCGGATTTTGTTTCAAATTCGGGTTTCTGTCTATTGCCGTTTGGCTGATCGGCGAGAAATAGTCCCTGTAAGTGAACCGTGAATCTCCCACCGTTGTCATCACATAAAATGTGGGAGCAGTAGTTCCGTAAACATTCCATCCCTGAACGGGTTTGTAATTCCAGCGGTCTTCGCCTTCCATCCATCGAATAACATCCCAGTAGGGTTGATTTTCAAACGCGAGTTCTATCAATCTTTCGCGATGAATAATGTCGCGCATCCGGCTTTTATCCGTAACGTATTCCGGATGCAGCGATGCTGCGGAAGTCCATGTTTCTCTCACGCCCTTCAACCCTGCCCTTTCTCTCACTGCGTCGATATATTCAAACACTTCGTCGTCGGGCGCCGGTTTCGATTCGTTGAGCGCCTCGGCATAGAGCAGATAAAGATCGGCAAGCCGGATAAAAGGATAGGAATACCATTTTGGAGTCCAGCTCGAAGTGGTGAGAACAGTTTCGCGATTCACCACTTTTTTAACTCCAATTCCTGTCCATGCACCTCTTTCGCCCGTACCTTTGGCAGGGTCGTTTGCTTTCATACCGATACTTTTCAACTGATTGTTGTTGCCAAAGAAATATCCTCCGTCGAAGGTGATGGTGGCGTAATAGCGCGGTTCACGGTCGAAATTCAGGTTGGCGGTAGTGAAATTTGTGCGTATGTAATCTGCATATTCCGCCGTTGCCGTTGATGTTGCGTAAATATCGGGATAAGTCTGCATATACTCCCTGTCTTCGTTGATGGGCAGTCCGTTTTTGGTATAGAACAGTTCGCAGGCGCTGAGCGTTGCTCCCATGCAAGCCAGTCCGAGGGCATGAAGCGCTTCGTTTGTCTCAAACCTCTGGAATCCCAATAACTGTAGATGACTATCGCTTTTTACTGAGCCCCAGATAATTTCCGGGTTCCACCTTTCGGTGACAGCTCCGCGAATACTCATTTCCTGTTTAACGGCGTCGCTTACTACCAAGCCTTCCTCAAATTTAAATAACCTGCAACCGGCTTCAAGTTCGGCGCAGTCGATAGCCGCTTTGATAGCCGTTGCCGCCCTTGCCCATTTCGACGGGTCGGGCGCGGGGAACAGCGCTGTGCCGCGACTGTCGGTAAAATTACTGACGTATGGATTGTCGTTAAACAGTTTGCTTGCCATAAGCGTCAACACCTGCGCTTTCACCGCCAGTACAATGGTTTTGGTCGCCCGTCCCAATTCTTCCGTTGCGTTTGTCAAAACGGGGGGTAAGACCTCCGCCGCCTCATCAAGCAATTCCACAATATAGTCCGCCACTTCATCAACCGGATCGCGAAATACGCGCACCTCTTCGGGCGAAGCGGCAATGTCGAGGTTGGTTCTGATGATGGGAATGGGTCCGTACTGCCTCAGCAGCATGAAATGATAATAGGCTTTGAGGAATTTCACTTCGGCTGTCCATCTTTCTCTTTCTCCCGCAAACAGTCCGGTAGGTCGGTCGATATTTTCCAGAAAGATATTACAGTCGCGTATAGCGGTAAACAAAGGTTTTCCGCCATTGTTTCCGTCCCAGTAGTTAAGCAGCGGCGAGTTGGTATTTTGCTCGCCTTTGGCGATGCGCCATGAGTAGAGATTATTACCGGAGTTGTCGCTATTGATCCAGAACCATACCTGTCCGTCGGCGGGATGATACCAGCTTTCGCGGCTCTGCGCCGGTCCCGAATTGTTGAAAACTTCGGCGGGATTGGGGAGGTAGGAATAGCAGGTAAACAGAAATTTTTCTGCTGTAGTGCGGTTGCTGAACGCATGATCCATGGTAGGAATATCGTTAGGCACCACATTCAGGTAATCGCGGCACGAGCCGAGAAGTATCATACAGGCAACAGCCGCAAACATTGCAGTTCTGCCCGCAAATCGTGATATTATGCTTTGCATAATTGTGATATTATACTTTTTCATATTCTTGATATTATGATATTATACATTATAAACTGATATTAATGCCGACATTGACAACGCGCTGTATCGGATAATTCAATCCGTAACCGCCCTGTTCAACATCCCAGAGTTTAAAGTTTGAAAGGCAGAACAGATTGGTTCCGCTTAAATAGAGGCGCAACATTTCGATGTGCAGTTTTTTTGTCAGCTTTGCAGGCAGGGTATATCCCAGTTCCACGCTTTTGAGCCGGAGGAACGACCCGTTGCGCATGAACCAGGTGTTGCGTTGCGAATTGTTGGCAATTGTGGTATTCGACAGTCGGGGCCAAAAAGCGTAAGGATTACGGTTGTCTTCAGCCCAGTGGTCGTCGGCAATTGCTTTCAGAAGCTGGTTCTGCGAAAAAATATTGCCGTTACCGTCGGTGTCCACAAAAGGAGAAATGTTGTTTACATCCAGAAAGAGCGACGAATAAGCCGACCCCTGGAAAAATGCGGAGAAATCGAAATTATAGAATCCGAACGAAAATCCTGCTCCGTAGATTATTTCGGGCGTTGTGGGATAGCCTATGGGAACAATGTCCTGCTGGTCTATTTTTCCGTCCATATTGATGTCCTTGTATTTGATGTCGCCTGCCATGTATTCGCTGTACGGCTGCGAGGGCGAGTTGAATTTGTCGTATTCATCAATAAAAAGCCGTTCGGCAATCAGCCCGTACTCCTGTTGAAGCGGTTGCCCCACGTGCAAACGCCAGGGTTGCCCTGCGTACTGCGGTTCTTCATACACTTCGTATTCGCTGTGCGCATAAGTGAAATTGCCGTGAATAGTCAGCCACAAATCGGGAGTGAAAATCTGCGAATAATCCACCGACATGTCAATGCCCGACGAAAACGCCTCTCCTATGTTGGCTTGCGGAGTAACCTGCAAACCCATAGTGGTGGAAATATTGGAGCGTGTTTGAAGTATGTTTGTGCGATGTTCGCGGAAATAATCCAGTTGAAGTTCAAATTTCTCGAACAGTCCGAGTTCGACGCCGTAGTTTTGCTTGTACGCCGTTTCCCAGGTGATATTGGGGTCGGAATAGCGCGAAATGGACACGCCTGTACGATTGTAGGAATGTTCCGTTCCGAAAGCCATACCTTTGTTCCCGTCTTCCATATTGACTTTCGACAGATAGAAGAAACGGTCGTTGGCGTTGCCTATAGCGTCGTTGCCCACCAAACCGTAGGTTGCTTTCAATTTCAATTTGCTGACAACGGATTTAAACGGATCCCAAAATTCTTCGTTCGACACTAAATAACCCACGCCCGCCGAGGGGAAGAACCCGAAGGCTTCGCTTTGCGAAAAGCGTTCGGAGCCGTTGTATCCGAAGTTTGCTTCCACAAAATATTTGCTCTTATAGCCATACGTCAAACGACCCGACAAGCCGATGTTGCGATATGGAAACGAGAGTTGCAGTTCATCCTGACCGGTGGTACTGTTGTAGATGTTGCCGCGCAGTTCGTTGCGACCAATCAGCACCAGCAAGCCGCTAACGTTATGATCCTTTGCAAAGGTATTGGCATATTGCAAAGCTGCTTCGTAATATACGGTGGTGGTTACGTCCTTGTTGCCCACTCCGAAATGATTGATGTATTCGCTGCCGTTCAGTTCGTTCAAAGGCGCCAGAGTGTATCGGTCGGCGCGTTTGTCGTAGCTTCCGATAGTATAATAAAACGGGTCGTACCAGCGCGATACGTCAAAGTAGGAATATCGCGTTGTGTTGAACAGCCCCCTCGCCGACAGTCCTTCAAGCAGGAAATTCAAGTCCTGTTTCAGTTCCAGCTGCGCCAGCATTAAAGTTTTACTGTAATCCTTCGACCCTTTCAACATATCGGCGTAGGGATTGACGTAGAAATTGGTGGAATTGGGTCCCGTTGCAGCGTTTCCGAACAGAATGTGCTTGTATTCTTTTCGGGCTTCGTCCGGCGCATAATATGCCGGAAACAGTACGGGATTGGCGCGCATGATGCTGTTGTAAACGCCTGTTCCGCCATCCAGAGGACCGGTGTAATCGTCGAAAGACCCGTGCAAACGCACAGTGAGTTCGGTGGTTTTGGTAACATTGATGTTCACGTTGGAACGCAACAGGTATTTACTCAGGCTGATATTGTTGTTTAACTGGTTGTTGGAGTTATTCTTCAATATTCCGTTATCGTGAGTATATGAGGCTGCCACATAGTAGCGCGACACTTTTCCGCCGCCGCTGATATTCACGTTCAAACGTTGATTGGTGGTAACATTTTTGAGCATGAACTCTTTCCAGTCGGTAGCCGGATAGACGTACGGGTTGCCTGTTCCGGTGTTGGCGATTTTTTCGAGCGAATAGGGTCTTCCGCCCAGCGGGTTTCGCGTCAGCACCGCTTCGTTGCCCAAAGTCATATAAGTTACCGGGTCTGCCATTTCGATCTGTTGTGTCGGCGAGGAGAACGATTCTTCGAAACGTACCGAAAACTTGGCTTTTCCTTCAACTCCTTCCTTTGTGGTGACGAGTATCACTCCATTAGCTCCGCGTGCGCCGTAGAGCGCTGTGGCATTGGCGTCCTTCATCACCGAAAAGCTTGCGATATCGTCCGTATTGAGCCTTGCCAGGTCGTCGGACGAGAGTTCCACTCCGTCGATCAGAATCAGCGGGTCGGCTTTTCCGTTGCCGAAGGTAGTGATTCCTCGCACAAAGAAGTCGGCATTATCCTGTCCGGGTTCGCCGCTGCGCTGATAGGAGATGATACCCGAAATCCTTCCTGCCAAAGCCGTAGTCAGGTTGCTGCTCGGCACTTTCAGGTCGGAGGGTTTGACGGTAGTAACGGAGGCGATAACGCTCTCTTTCTTCTGTCGGGCGAAAGCGACCACAGTTACTTCGTCCAACTCGTTTGCCTGCGGCTGTAGCTGCACATTGATTTTCAACTGACTTCCGACAGTTATTTCCACCGTTTTGTATCCGGCAAAGGAAATTTCCAGCGCATCTTCCGGGTTTGCCCTGATGGAAAAACTTCCGTCGGAATCGGTCAAAACGCCGCGAGTAGTACCCTTCACTAAAACGGTAGCTCCGGGTATGGTAGTTCCGGTTTCATCTGTGACGATACCGGTAACGCTTTGCTGCGCATACAGCGAGAAAGCGCTTGCCAAAACAAGCCCCATGGCTGCTAATATCTTTCGCCACGGGCTCCATCGAATTAATCTTAAATTACTCATTGTTTAGTTTTTAAATTTATTAATATTTAATTTTAAAAGAGTTTTTACACTTTAAGGAATTGTTTGAATTGTGAATCTTTCATACAGTTTTTTATTTTTTGATTTTAATTAGGCGCAGGCAACAACTTTATATCATCGGTTATTTTCTACATTGATTCTTCTTCTTAGTTGCGCCAAAGTATAATCGTTTAGTTTAGTTTGATTTTGTCCTCCGCTCGTTTGTTTTTGTATTTCAATAATGTCAACAGGATGTCCGCCCGTCAAAAACAAAGAGCCGGTTATATTATTTGACAATAATAATTTCATATTGATATTGTGGATTGGGTAGAAATAAAATGTATGTGTTTGTGCAAATAAGCACAAAAAAACGCCGCAAAAATTCTTTTTTGCGAAGTCTAAATTTACAAGGTCTAAAGTGATTACGGAAAATCGAGTACGACTTTGTTCCGAATTTAATCTCTCTCTCTCTCTCTCTCTCTCTCTCTCTCTCTCTCTCTCTCTCTCTCTCTCTCTCTCTCTCTCTCTCTCTCTCT
>JAISRS010000135.1 GCA_031273485.1 Prevotellaceae bacterium | reverse complement strand
TCGCCGTTTACGCTCAAGTTCAAGGAAAGCGACAGGGGCAAGCGCCTCTACTTCGTCGCCTGCTGGCAGATTAATCGCGGCCGCATCGAAGGCCCCATGACCAGTATAAGAATGGTGATTGTGCCGTAGGGGGGGAGTGGTGAATATGCCTTTGGGGGCTGGGCTAAAAGCCCCCTGTTTTTTGTGGAGCTTTTCCTGAACACATTACTTGACAGATTTATCAATGTGATGCAAAGTAAAGGTATGAAGTTGGCTTTTTCGGCTAGAAAAATTATTAGGCAATGCGACATAACGGAATGTTGAACTTCCCGTAGAGGCAGTATATGATAGATATTAGGTTGAGACGGTTGTATTTATTCACGGCTGTTTTTGGCATAAGCATGAGAATTGCCGGAGGGGAAACAAGCCCAAAAGCAATAATGGATACTGGGGACGCAAAACTTGACAGGAACGTTGAGAGGGACGCTGAAAACGTTTGCAAATTAGAGGAAGCAGGCTGGCATGTTCTTGTCATTTGGGAGTGCGAATTGAAAGACTTAGATAGTGTTCTAAAAAATTTTTGGCGTTTATCACTTCTGTAGGAGCATGGCAATGACTGAACATAGAAAGATAGAACCCAAAATCCTCTCTCTTTTCTCTGGTTGCGGGGGGCTTGATTTGGGGTTTCATATTGCGGGTTATAAAACAGTATGGGCGAATGACATTAATGAATGGGCGGTTCAAACATTTGCAGCAAATTTTGGCGAAAATATCATTACTCAAAAGAACATAGAAGAAATATATCCAAAAAAAGATACAACAATACCTGAATGTGACTTAATTGTGGGTGGCTTTCCTTGTCAGGATTTTTCTGTAGTATGGAAACAACCCGGGCTTGACGGAGATAGAGGCAATCTTTACAAACATTATTTGCGTTTTATTAATGCAAAAAGACCGAAAGCTTTTGTTGCGGAAAATGTCAAGGGAATACTTACTGCAAATAAAGGGAAAGCCATAGAAGAAATAATAAAAGGATTTAGCGAGGCCGGAGACGGCTACATGGTAAAAATACAACTTTACAATTTTGCTGATTATGGAGTTCCGCAATTTCGAGAACGGGTTTTAATTGTAGGCATACAACTTGATACTGGATTTAATTTTATTCATCCCGCGCCTACACATGGAGATGGTAGAAAAAACAAATATAAAACGGCAGGTAAAGCATTAAAGGGCGTAGAAAAAGTAAAAGATTTCAATAAAGAAGAAATAAAGATAATGGACAAAACACGAAAATTGCTCGATCGTATACCGGAAGGTGGAAATTTTAAAGATATACCAGCCGACGATCCTGATTATGTTAAAGGCATGATAAGTCATGTTTATCGTCGTCTTAAATTGGACGAACCTGCGAAAACTATCATAGCGGCTGGTGGTGGCGGAACATGGGGATACCATTACCCTGAACCACGTCCGCTGTGCAACAGAGAGAGGGCAAGGTTGCAGTCTTTCGATGATAATTTTAAATTCAAAGGTACGGTTACAGAGATCAGACGGCAAATAGGAAATGCTGTTCCTCCTGACGGGGTCGTATTATTGGCAAAAACTTTAATGCCACTTTTTGAAAATGATTATGAAAAAGTTGATATATCGGAAATAAATGAAAATTTAAAAAAACTCTCTATTAAAGAACGCTTGGAATATGACTTAAAAATCCATACGGCAAAGGCAGAAAAATGATAGAATTGTTAAATTCAAATTATCCTCCAGTGGTTACAAAAGAACAGACGTTTTCAGATACGTTTTTTGCATTATTGCAAAAATCAACATCAGTAAAAATAGCCAGTGGCTACATTTCAGAAGAAGCAATTGCAGAGTTACTGGGACTTTACAATCATGGCCTTAAAACAGAAATGTCACTTATCGTTGGCATGCATTACTTTGAAGGATTTTCAGCAGGGCAATATGAGGCACTTCTCGATCTTTCGTATTTGTTATCAAAAAGCAAGTCCGGCGGTGTGTTTTTATCGAGAGTATCTAAATACCACGGAAAAGTTTATTCTTTTAATACCAATAATACCAAAGAAAATAACTATTCAGCAATAATTGGATCAAGCAATTTGACTAGAATCAATTCATTTGAAAAGGTCTATGATACTGACATTCTGATATATAATGAAACAATCAATGCAAATATCGAACGTTTTCTCCTTGATCTTCAAAGCAAGTATTGTCGCAACATACAAGAGATAGACCGCAGTGAAATAACAATCAGAGAACCTAAAAATTTGTTTGAAGATTTTTTAAATGTTGAAAAGGTATCAGACGAGGAAAGAGCAAAGATACGCGATTCATTAACACGGATTGTTTTCAATATTGAAATAAAACCAAAAGAAAAAAGTCATTTAAATGTATACCACGGTAAAGGCAGAAAAACTCCAACTGGGCTTGTTCGCCCCCGTCCTTGGTATGAAGCAAATGTTATGGTTTCAAAAAAAACAACTTCACTGCCCGATTACCCAAGAAACATGGAATTTACTGTAATTACTGATGATGGTTATAGATTCAAATGTGTTACAAATGGCGACTATGCTAAGAATTTACGATCGGTTGGCGATTTACAGATACTTGGACGGTGGCTTAAGGGAAGAATGGAAAATAGAAAAGTCCTTAAAATCGGCGGTAGAGTAACGGCTGAAACTCTAACTCGTTATGGGCGCAACAAAATAACGCTCACCAAAACATCAATTCCGGACACTTGGTATATTAACTTTGGAGTGGACAAATGAGTAATCTTGATAAATATCTTTTTACCATAAAATTCGATGATACTAAACAGACGATATTAGATGTTACATCAAAATTGTTTGACAAACAATTAGCGTCATTCGATTATCAAAGCCAACTCAACGGACTTTTACTTGGCGATGTCCAAAGCGGAAAGACGGGGCAGATGTTTGGTATAATTGCGGCCGCCGTAGATAGACAATTCGACTTATTTATTGTATTGACTACTGATAACACAAGATTGCAGCAACAAACATTTAAAAGGGCATTAGATAGTTTCCCACATTTTTGTGTATGCGGTGAGACTGACAATATACGTTTTACAATGAATAAAATGAGAAATCCTGTTGTAATTGTTCTAAAAAAGAATTCATCTGTACTAAGAAAGTGGCGCAACTATCTTGTAAATTCAACATTTCTTACAGGCAGAACGCTCTTTTTATTAGACGATGAGGCGGACGCGGCAAGCTTAAATGCGAAAGTAAATCAAAATGAAATTACCGCAATAAATAAGCACATTCGAGATATACGCGGGGCTTGTTCTTCTTGTATTTATTTGCAAGTAACCGCAACTCCGCAAGCCGTTTTGTTGCAGACCGATGATTCAGAATTTAAGCCTTCATTTGTGATTTATTTTGAACCGGGAAAATCGTATTTAGGCGGGGATTTTTTCTTTTCAAAACCCGAACCGTATTGTATCATTGAGACAGATGAAAGTGCAATAAAGACAACCACTGATCCAAACGCTGATACATATTGGCTTAATCGGGCTATACTGAATTATCTTGTTGTATCAGCTCAATTTAAATTAACAAACCATTCAAAGGTTTGTAATTTTCTGATTCACCCAAGCACAAAAACACGAGACCACGAAGCTGTAGCAGTAAAAATCGGAGAGAAGTTAAACGAAGTTCTTCAAGGCATGACCGATAATGAAGACGAACTAAAAAAGAATCTCATTGCGGAGTGGAAAAATCTTTACACAACGAAGCCAGAATTAAAACCTTCTGAAGAAATTTATGATTGCATAAGAGATATGCTTTTTCACTCAGAAATAAATATACATATTTTGAATTCAAAATCAAATGCGGACATAGATGTTGAAACCGGATTTAATATTATTGTAGGCGGGAACATATTAGGACGCGGAGTAACATTTCCAAATCTGCAGACAATTTATTATTCCAGAACCGCAAAAACACCGCAAGCTGATACATATTGGCAACATTGCCGTATGTTTGGATATGATAGAGATAGAAGTTTAATGAGATTGTTTATGCCTTTGTCTATTTTTAAATTATTTCAAGAACTAAATATTTCGCAGAAAGTTTTAATAAAACAGCTCATTACAGATGGCATTAACAGCACTAATATAGTATACATTGAAGGAGTTCGTCCTACTCGTAGGTCTGTTATAAATTCACAGAAATTGATTTTACTCACAGGTGGCATCAATTATGCATCTTTCTATCCTGTCAACATCGATTTCGAAGAATTAAATCGTTTATTATTACCTTATGACGACGGAACCATGAATAATTGTTCCATTGAAACAATTAGAAAAGTTCTTTCATATCTAGATAGTGAAGACATAAATATTTGGAACTCGAAAAACTTCATCGATGCTGTAAATGCCATTACTATAAAACACGATATAAAAAACGCGAAAATCATGGTCAGTACAGGACGTAAAATAACAAAAGGAACAGGTACAATGCTGTCGTCAGCAGACAGGGAAATGGTAGACAGATATACCGATGATATTATACTTGTAATGTATCGGTTAACTGGTTCAAAAGAATTAAAATGGGACGGAAATCCATTATGGATGCCGAATATTAAATTGCCGAATGGATTTATATTTTACAAAATGGAATAAAGCATCATTGTCCCACCCTACACCTCCAACAGTAATGCGCTTGTCTTGGGGGCGCGGGGCGGAGGCGCTTCCTCTTTCCCTGCCGCACACCGAAGAAAATATTGACGGCTTCACCGTTCATATTGTCTGCCCCGATACCGCAAGCGCCGATGCCGCGGAAAATGCCGCACTCGTCGCCTGTTTTGACGAAGACATAAGCGAAAAGGTGCTCGAAGGCATAGCCAAAAAGAAACCTCTGCGAGCGGTTTTCCGTGACGCAGGCTTTGCCTCCGACCAGTCCAAAATCAACGTGCTCGAGATTTTCAAGTGCCACGCGCCTGACACACAGGTAAAGGTGATATAAGTGGAAAAGAAACAAAAGGGCGATGATAAGCACTTGAAAATCCGCAACAGCACGGCGGAATTTCTTACCTTTGCCTATCAATCGAAAGGAGACGGCGTGGAGGTTCGTGTTCAAGACGGCACGATATGGCTTTCTCAGAAAAACATGGGGCTTTTGTTTGAGACAACTCCGGAAAACATACTCATTCACTTGAAAAATATATTCAAATCAGAAGAATTGAAGGAGGATTCAGTTGCTAAGGATTATTTAGCAACTGCAACTGACGGTAA
>JAISRS010000530.1 GCA_031273485.1 Prevotellaceae bacterium | reverse complement strand
GTACGGCTTACATCGTCACTTGTACGGCTTGCACCGTCAGTTGTATGGATTGAACCGTCACTTGGATGTCTTGCACCGTCACTTGTACGGCTTGCACCGTCACTTGTACAGCTTGCACCGTCACTTGTACGGCTTGCACCGTCACTTGTACAGCTTGCATCGTCACTTGTACGGCTTACATCGTCACTTGTACAGCTTACATTGTCACTTGTACAGCTTACATTGTCACTTGTACAGCTTACATTGTCACTTGTGAGGGGGAATATTGCAAGTAACAAACAAGAGGAAATGACGAGTGTGCGTATATCAGAAGTTCATTGCAATGACAGCCTCGATTTTTGGCATAGTGATAGCCCGAAGGGCTTAATTTTCATAACCGCAGGTCATCGACCTGCGGAAAAGTACCCCTATGTTCTCTGCCTGAAAGGCAGGACTGAAACGTAAATCGAAATAATAATAATTAGTCCTGCCTTTCAGGCAGTTGTGCGAGAGGTTGCTTCCGCAGGTCGTTGACCTGCGGTTATGAAAATCAAGCCCTTCGGGCTGTTTGGTGACCTTTTCGTTCGGTGTAGCCGTCATTGCTACGGCGCAGCCGGAAGCAATAGCACCTCAAAATAAGATTTAGCCAATAATCTGCGAAAATCCATCCAATTCCCCCCCTTTTTTAGGGGAGTGGGCTGTCGTTCGAGCGTTAAATTACCCTTATCGTTCACCCACTTTGGGAGGCGTCATAATTCATAATTCATTGTAAAACACAGTCTATAAAATATTTTTTTGCTATTATTAAAATATTCTGTACTTTCGCAGGATTTTTTTTTTGAAAAGTAATAAAAATTTGAATATTAATCGTTAAAATAAAATAAAAATGGCTAAAGTAGATTTAACAAAGTATGGTATTGACAGTAAAATAGAAATTGTCTATAACCCTACATACGAGCAGTTGTTTCAAGCAGAAACAAATCCTGCAAACGAAGGATTTGAAAAGGGCGAATTGACTACAACCGGGTCAATTTCGGTGAAAACCGGAATTTTCACAGGTCGTTCCCCTAAAGATCGCTATATAGTGAAAGATTCCGTTACGGAAAATACTATCTGGTGGGATGGAAATATCAATAAACCCGTTTCCGTAGAAGTATGGAACGATTTGAAAGCTTTATCAATTAAACAATTGAATACGGCAAAAAAACTTTATGTAGTAGATACTTTTTGCGGCACTAATGTGGATACCCGCATGAAAGTGCGTTTTATCGTAGAAGTCGCCTGGCAGGCGCATTTCGTTACAAATATGTTTATCCGTCCCTCACTGTACGAATTGGAACATTACGGAGAACCCGATTTTGTGGTGTTTAACTCTTCCAAAATAACAAATCCGAAATGGAAAGAACAACAACTTAATTCCGAAGTATTTGTTCTGTTCAATTTAACCGAAAAAGAACAAATTATCGGCGGCACATGGTATGGCGGAGAAATGAAAAAAGGAATGTTCTCTATGATGAACTATTATCTTCCGCTGAAAGGAATGGCGTCAATGCACTGTTCGGCTAATGTTGGCGAAAAAGGCGACGTTGCCATATTTTTCGGACTTTCGGGAACGGGAAAAACAACCCTCTCCGCCGACCCGAAACGCTATTTAATCGGCGACGACGAACATGGCTGGGACGATAACGGAGTGTTTAACTATGAAGGCGGTTGCTATGCCAAAGTCATCAATTTAAGCGAAGAAAACGAACCTGACATCTGGAGAGCAATCAAACGTGACGCTCTGCTGGAAAATGTCGTAATTAAAAAAGACGGTACGCCCGATTATTCCGACGGTTCAATCACCGAAAACACTCGTGTTTCGTATCCCATTTTCCATATCAACAAAATCGTTCTTCCTTCCAAGGCGGGACATGCAAGCAAAATCGTTTATCTTTCAGCCGATGCGTTTGGAGTATTACCTCCCGTTTCGATACTGGACGACGCTCAGGCTCAATATCATTTCCTTTGCGGTTATACTTCCAAACTTGCAGGCACGGAACGCGGAATAACAGAACCGCTGCCCTCGTTCTCGCCCGCTTTCGGAGAAGCGTTTCTTACCTTACACCCAACAACATACGCAAAAACTTTGGGCGGTAAAATGAAACAGCACGGAGCAAAAGCCTATTTGGTAAATACGGGATGGAACGGCACAGGTAAACGCATTTCGCTAAAAGATACCCGTGCAATTATTGACGCAATTATCGACGGTTCAATCGAAAAAGCGGAAACCGTCACAATACCGATTCTGAATCTTACGGCGCCAAAAAAATTAGAGAACGTATCCGATATATTAGACCCCAGAACCACATATTCGGACGTTGCCGAATGGGAGAAAAAAGCAAGAAGTCTTGCCGAAAAATATATCAAAAACTTCCGGCAATACACGGACACCCCCGAAGGTAAAGCATTAATCTCCGCAGGACCACAATTGTAAACAATCAATAAATCTAAATTAAAAAGGCTATCCGTCCGGATAGCCTTTTTTAATGACGCCGATTTCGGCGCGCTTATTTCACAATAATGATCATGACGAACATTCGTTGATTTCAGTTTTCGGCGACAAAGAAAAATTCGTGTAATTGAACTTACGTTTCGTAAAAATCCTGCGGATTTTAAATTCGTTCCATTCGTTTACTACCCCCTTGAGGATAGAGGGCTTCATAATTCATAATTTCAGTTAGTAAGCTTTGTTGTCGCCTTTGAAGGTGACGAAAATTGTGCGTAGTATTATTTCTATGTCGAGCAGGAAAGACCAGTTTTCGAGATACCAGATGTCTTTTCGGATGCGGTCTTCCATTTGAGAAACTTCTTTTGTTTCGCCGCGACAACCGTTGATTTGCGCCCATCCGGTAACGCCGGGTTTTATGAAATGACGCACCATGTATTTGTTTACAAGTTGCGAATATTTATCGGTTAAAACCAACGGGTGCGGACGTGGTCCCACTATCGACATATCGCCCTTGAGTACGTTGATGAATTGCGGGAGTTCGTCGAGGTTCGTATGATTATCTCAATATCGAGTAGGAAAGACCAGTTTTCGAGATACCAGATGTCTTTGCGGATGCGGTCTTCCATTTGAGAAACCTCCTTGGTTTCGCCGCGACAACCGTTGATTTGCGCCCATCCTGTAACGCCGGGTTTTATGAAGTGACGCACCATGTATTTGTTGACAAGTTGCGAATATTTATCGGTTAAAACCAACGGGTGCGGACGGGGTCCCACTATCGACATGTCGCCTTTGAGTACGTTGATGAATTGCGGGAGTTCGTCGAGGTTCGTATGACGGATAAATTTACCCACACGGGTTGTTCTCGGATCATTGGCGGTGGCTTGCTTAGTGTTGGCTTCGTCATTGACTTGCATACTGCGAAATTTGTAGCATTTAAAGGTCGCTCCGTTTTTGCCGGTTCGCTCCTGTAAAAAGAAAACAGGTCCCGGAGAACTTATTTTGATTATGATGCCCAATATCAGGTAAATTACAGGAAACACCGTTACTAATAACACGAAAGAAACAACAATATCGAAAATCCTTTTTATAAGGATATTATGAAAATAGTCCAGAGGGATTTTTTGTGTTGTAAATATAAGCACATTACCGATTGATTCCACTGCAAAATTATTGGCATAACAGTATTCCATAGGTGGAGCGATGTGGAAATTAATCATATTATGCTGTGCGAAGTTTAAGATGTCCATAATTTTATCATTACACGAGAAGGGCAGGGTGCAATAGATTTTTGTAACATGATTGGCTTTGACATATTCTTTTACCTGCTCAATGTTACCCAAGATATTACCGTCGTTTTTAGCCGGATTGTCATCAAAAAAACCAAGTACTTTTATTCCCAGATAAATGTTGTTTCTCAATTCCTCGCAGATTTTTTTGCCTATGAAACCGGCGCCAAGAATGATTGCTTTCACACTGTGACCATTATTAATAATCATGGTAAGCGTCAGCGCCTTGCGTGTGATGAAATGTGATACTGACAAAAGAACAAATGCCGCGATAAAGAACGTAAATACATATAAACGGGATATTGTATCCGAGATTTTTGTTGCAAACAGACAAATCAAAAGAATAACCGCAGTGATGAATAAACGACGGATATTTGTGCGTATAATATTACGAATACGTAGTTTATGAACATCGGCATGAAACTGTATGATGGTAGTACTTAACAAATATCCAAGGTTGATTATTACCTGCAACAGCGAATATGAAGTGTCATATCCGAAATCAAAAATATAAAGTAATCCGAAATACAGAAGATTCAACAATACAATATCTTCCATAACAAATAACAGGATTATAAAAATACTGTAACGACCGATTTTTTTCATGATTGTCAGCTTAAATATTAATTATTATGGTTTTATTAACGAAGATTTATTAACGATGAGGATTTTTTTAACTGTCCGAACTATGATTTACTTGATTAAAGGATTTTCATGATTCGTTATTTCTAACTTCTACTTTCTTTACGGGATTGTGCAAAGGCATGCAGATAACAGCCCCCTATCTCCCCCAAAGGAGGGAAGAGGATTTTCGCGGACAAACAACAACGCATATAATAATCTGCGTAAATCTGTTAAATCTGCGTGTTAAATTACGGTAATGATAAAACGTTTGTAATGTTAGAAATGTCCGGCTATTTGTTGCGGATGTATTGCCAAAACGACGACAATATCTCTTTCATGCACTATTTTAGCGAGAACAGGCGAGTATGAAATTTTTGTCGTGCACCCAATAACTTTTATTTTGTGTCTTTACGTTCTAATAATTCGGCGATTAGTCTTTCGAGTTTGGTTTTTTCTTCCCGCTCACGGGCAAGAGCAAGTTCTATGGCTTCCTTTTCTTTGCGTTCACGCTCTTTTTCTTTGCGTTCACGCTCAATGATTGCTTCTTTTTCAACAATGATTGCATCCTTCTCAACAATGACTGCTTCTTTTTCGACAATGACTGCTTCTTT
>JAISRS010000514.1 GCA_031273485.1 Prevotellaceae bacterium | reverse complement strand
TGCTGCGTTTTTGTACGGAATTGCCCTGCTAACAGGACTAACCTACAACGAAATCAATATTATTGTATATTATTTTGTCATACCATTCTCCTGGTTATGGATGCTGGATAAGTATTTTCACTTTCATTGGTTGAAAATTGCTTTTTTACTCTTTTGCATCGTTTTTTTTGTTGTGTGCGAAGATTTTCTAATATTCAGCAATGACCTGTTTAATAAGTCTGTGGTTTTCTTGGAATGGTTTCGTCGTTTCAATATGGATTATATTGTTTCGTCGGTGGTTATATGTGTGATAGCGCCGATTATGATCTACGCCGTTTTAGCCGTATTGCTGCACCGGCGCAAAAAGCGGGACGCTGCGGACGAGCCGAAAAAACGATGAACAATGAACGATGAACGATGAACGATGAACGATGAACGATGAAGAGTGCGAAGCAAAAAAAATCCGAAGGATTTTTTAATTCGTGTAAATTCGATCAAATTCGTGGATTAAAAAAATTCGTGTAAATTCGCAAAAAATCCGCAGGATTTTTAATTCGTGTAAATTCGATAAAATTCATGAAAAAAATTTCGTGTAATTCGTGTAATTCGTGGATAAAAAAGATGCAAAAATCCGCAGGATTTTTAGATTAATTCGTGGATAAAAAAAGATGCAAAAATCCGCAGGATTTTAAATTCGTTCAATTAGATTAATTCGATGATAAAAAGAAAAAAGAAATGAGTGATACTGAACCGATATATCGGAAATATTTTTCATCTGCCAATCTCAGGCTTGCCTGGGAGAGAGTGATTCGGTCGAACGGCAGAGATATTAAAGATTTTTTTGGAATAAAAATCTATTCCTCGAATCTTGACAAAAACTTGGAGCGGCTTTCGGAGACCTTAATCAAAGGCGACTTTAAACCGAAGCGTCCCTTTAAGTATTACGAGCCTAAAGCGTCGAAAACCCACAGAACGAAATCCGTTCTGTATATCGAAGACGCCATAGTTTATCAGGCGATTGCAAATATCGTTGCAACAGCAAATTATAAACGACTTGCCGACAACAACAATTTTGTCTTCGGCAGCGTATTGCATCCCGAAGTTGAAAAAGGAATAGAACTGTTGAATAATCCGGATGCCGAATTTTATTTTTTTGAATATTACATTCCGCTTTACAATAAATTTATAAACTCGGTTAACATAGAGATAGGTAACACAAACATTCGCTTCAAACTCGAAACCGACATAACAGGTTTTTTCGACAGTATTCCCCATTCCAAACTGTTGATGACATTGAATAAATTCGGATGCGAACCGGAAATTCTTGATTTATTGCAAAACTGCCTGAATGTCTATTCGGGAACAAGAGATTCCATAACCCCCGGCGTCGGCATTCCGCAGGGAGTGGCGGCGTCGTTTTTTTTAGCCAACGTTTTTCTCAACGAGTTGGATTACATTATCAGTCAGAACGGTTACACGTATTACCGGTATATGGACGATGTGCGCATCTATGAGGAAACGGAGGAAAAACTTACCGAAGTACTTGTTTTGATCGACAATTTTCTCAAGGGAAGAGCGCTTTCGCTGAACACTAAAAAAACGTCGATTGAAGAAATCGGCGCAGACAGAGAATCCGAAAAACTTCCGTTGCTGGCAGGTTACGGCGAAATGTCGGACAAAAGCGCTGAGGCAGGCACAGACGTATCACAACACGCTTACGTAACGGAGCAAAGTCCGGATAACGACCAGGGAAACAGATACGTTATCAAAACCATTGCAGGCGGCGAGCTGATAGCTTTTTGCCGGAACGAAATAGCCGAAGTCGAAAAAATGATGCTTGAAAAATTTGCCGACATTTCCAAAAGCGACTTTAACCCAAGGACGCTTGTCAATGATGACGAATTGAAAAAACAAATCGTTAACATCGCCTATCGCTGGCGAAACGCAAATTCAATCCTGAAAGAGATCGGCGCTCCGCTACTGAATCAGGACATGATTCCTGTCTGGCTTTTTTGCGTGGAACATTTTTTCTGGAAAGCAAATCATTTTTGCTGGAATTTAAATCAATACGGGGCAAACAGCACGATAAGCGCAAAACTTAAAGATTTGTTGCCCAAATTTAAAGATTATGAATGGGTTCGCTATCAAATCCTGTCAAACATGGCAACCGTCCAAAACTTCACCCCTTCCGAGTTAAAGGAAATTTTCAGAAAAACAAAAGAAGAACCCTCCGGACTTGTGCGGATTGGCTATTACATAATTCTTTTGAAACACCTGAATCCCAAACATCAGCTGTTTGCCTCATTCCGACAGGCAATCAGGGACGACAAAGAACACTACATTAAAAACCGTCTTTCGGGTTTTATCACCCAAGACTATGGTAATGAAAATTTTGAAGAAATAAAATATTGGTTTGGCTTATGAATTTTAGAGAATTAGAAAATATTGAGAATCAATTTGCTTCGGCAGACGCCACAATAAGCGACAATCTGCAGTTGGCTATGGAAGAATATCTTGAAAAAAAGAAAGAGGAACAAAAACAAAAGCAGGATATAACGGCAAATCCGTTTGTTTGCTTTTATGAAGACGTTATCGCCAATCCCATGTCGTTCAACTTCCAACCGGTACTGGGAGAGGCAATTTACAAAAACGCCTCCGACGATGCCTTAAGTTGTCTGAAAATTTGTGACAACTTTAATAAACTGTCTTCATGGAGCGTAATCGGATGGTTGCCCAATGCCTTGAAATTTGTCGATAATATAGTGCTTCACTATATTCAGGATTTATGCAAGGAAATTCCGAAATCGTATTCCAATGCGGGAATCGAAAAAGCGCGATACATTCAGCTAAGCGAAAAAACCGGCG
This sequence comes from Prevotellaceae bacterium, assembly GCA_031273485.1. GTDB lineage: Bacteria > Bacteroidota > Bacteroidia > Bacteroidales > UBA932 > JAIRLF01. The sequence goes on along the minus strand of JAISRS010000514.1, from coordinate 124 downwards.
ATATTTCGGTAGCCGGCGCTACGCTGAAAAATTTATACGATGTGCGAAACAAGCTCGAACACAGAACCAAAATTTTCCCCGATGGAAAACAGGAATTGATTCGTCCGCAACGGAATAAAGTCCG